>CAYXMO010000036.1:0-16739 GCA_964465935.1 uncultured Rhizobium sp. | reverse complement strand
TCTGGGTCGCCAGGTTCTTGACCTCGGCGGCGACGACCGCGAAGCCCTTGCCGGCTTCGCCGGCGCGCGCCGCTTCGATCGTGGCGTTGAGCGCGAGCAGGTTGGTCTGGTCCGCGATCTCGTTGATCAGCGAGACGATCTCGCCGATCTTCTGCGAGGCGCCGACCAGGCCCTGCACCTTCTCGTTCGCCTTGGTGGCTTCGGCGACGGCGTTGGCGGCGATCTGGCTGGAATGGCTGACCTGGCGGCCGATCTCGGAGATCGAGGACGACAGCTCCTCGGTCGCCGAGGCGACGGTCTGCACGTTGGCGGAGCTTTCCTCCGACGCGGCGGCGACGGCGGAGGCCTGCTTGGTGGTTTCCTCGGCGGTCGCGCTCATCGACTGGGCGGAGGATTCCATCTGCGTCGCCTGGCTGGCCACGGTCTGCACCACGGTGCCGACGCTGGATTCGAAGGCGCGGGTGATCTCGTCCATGCGGCGGGCGCGGGCTTCGGTCTTCTTCTGCGCCGCTTCCTGCTCGGCTTTCAGGCGGTCGCCTTCAATCATGCTGTCCTTGAAGACCTGGACGGCGGACGCCATCTGGCCGATCTCGTCCTTGCGGCCGATGCCTTCGATGACGGTGCCAAGGTCGTGCTTGGCGAGGCGGCCCATCGCGTCGGTCATGCGGCGGATCGGGGTCGAGACGCCGGTGACGATGAAATAGCCGGCGGCGACGCACATCAGCGCGGCGAGCACCAGCATGGCGACGATCCAGTCCCAGGCCGAGGCATAGGTGTCGGCGGCTTCCTGCGCCGTCTCCTTGCCGCCCTTGATCTGGTGGTCGATCAGCGCGTGCAGCGTGCTGTAGTAGTCGTTGAACACCTGGCGCATCTCGCCGACATAGAAGTCCTTGGCTTCGCGGTCCTTGCCGGCGCGCGACAGCGCGTTCAGCTGGCGGTGCAGTTCGAGATAGCGGTTCCACACCGGCGTAACGTGGTCGGCCAGTTCGCGCTCATGGCCGGCATCGACCGTCGGCTCGTAGACGACCCAGGCGCGCTGGACGTCGGCGAGCATCGAGTCGGCGGTGCGCTCCTCCTTTGCCTTCAAGTCGAGCGTCGGCGCGAAGATGTGCGCGGCTTCGAGCTGGCGGAAGCGCATCGCGGCGCCGTTGATGATGCCGAGCTGGGTCTGGGCGGTGAGATAGTTGCCGGTGATCTCGACCGTGCTGTCGTTGACCAGCGACAGGCGCTGGATGGCGAAGACGCCGAGAATGGCGGTGACGACGAGCACCAGCGCGAAGGCGCCGATGACTTTGCTGCGGATGGTGATGTTGGCGAGCCAGCTCATGAAATTCTCCGAAGATGCGCTTGGGAGCCTTGGATCGCCCCCGTTCCGGCGGCCACAATGCGCGCGCGATGTGATCTCAGGATTTCGCGGCGACTTCGGAATGTGTCGGGATGTGTCGCCACAAAAACCGTCATGGGCGGCCCTGAGCCGCCCACCCATCGCGCCCGCGTCTGCGGGCGCATGAGATGCCTCTTTGGCGCGCGGACGCGCGCCTGATGGGTGGCCGGGTCAAGCCCGGCCATGACGGGTTATTAAACAAAATCGCCGGCGGTGCGCGTCTCCGCACCGCCGGCGACCGTCACGGCGTCCGGACGCCGTGGGGACTGGTTTGCAGCTCGCTCAGGCCGCTTTGACGTCGGCCAGGAACTCGCCGACGAATTTGCGCAGATCGGCGGACTGGCCGCTCAGCGCCCGGGCGACGCTCAGGACCTGGCCGGCGGCGGCGCCGGTGCCGTTGGCGGCCTGCGTCACGCCTGCGATGTTGGCCGAGACTTCGCGCGTGCCCTTGGCCGTCTCCTCGACATTGCGCGCGATTTCCTTGGTCGCGGCGCCCTGTTCCTCCACCGCGGCGGCGATGGTGGTGACGATCTGGTTGATCTCGCCGATCGTGCTGCCGATCGAGTCGATGGCCTTGACCGCATCCTGGGTCGCGGTCTGCACGCCCGAGATCTGGGCGCGGATGTCTTCCGTCGCCTTCGAGGTCTGGGTCGCCAGGTTCTTGACCTCCGAAGCCACGACCGCAAAGCCCTTGCCGGCTTCGCCGGCACGCGCCGCCTCGATGGTGGCGTTGAGAGCCAGGAGGTTGGTCTGGTCGGCGATGTCGTTGATCAGCGCGACGATCTCGCCGATCTTCTGCGACGCGCCGGCCAGGCCGTTGACCATCTGGTTGGCGGTGCCGGCTTCGGCGACCGCGTTCTGGGCGATGCGGCTGGAATGGCCGACCTGGCGCGCGATCTCGGCGATCGAGGACGACAGCTCCTCGGCGGCCGAAGCGACGGTCTGCACGTTGCTGGCGCTTTCCTCCGATGCGGCGGCGACGGCGCCGGCCTGCTTGGTGGTCTCTTCGGCGGTCTGGGTCATCGACTGGGCCGAGGACTGCATCTGCGTCGCCTGAGTCGCGACCGCCTGGACGATCGTGCCGACCTTGGCTTCGAAGCTCTGCGACAAGTCCGCGAGCTTCTTGTTCTTGGTTTCGGCGCGCTGGCGCTCGGCTTCCTGCTCGGCCTTGAGGCGGTCGCCTTCGACCATGCTGTCCTTGAAGACCTGCAGCGCCGAGGCCATCTGGCCGATTTCGTCGCTGCGATCCGCCCCTTCGACTTCGGCGGTGAGGTCGTGACGCGCCAGGCGCGCCATGGTGTCCGTCATCCGGGCGATGGGGTTGAGCAGCTTTCTGCGGAACAGCAGCACCATGCCGCCACAGGCGCTCAGGAGCAGCAGCGCCATGGCGCTGCCGATCAGCAGGGAGTTGCGCTCGGCGCTGGCGCGCTGGGCGTTCGCGGCGGCGATCTGCGAATTGGCGTGGTTGACCACCGCCGTCACGCTGTTGCGCACGGTCTTGGCCAAGCCTTTGAGCCGATCGGCTTCCTTGTCGAAGTTCGACATCAGGCGGTTGCCGGCATCGCGGCCGGAGTCGACATAGGCATGCGCCATGGCGAGCGAGGCGTCGCGCAGCGCCGGGACCGCGTTGCTCATCGAATCGAGGGTCGCGATCATCGCGGTGTCGTTGAATTCGGCGCCGATGGCGCGGGCCTTGGCGGCATCGGTGGCGAAGGTCTGCGCCGCCTCGGTCACGCCGTCGAAATCCTCCTTCACGTCGTCCGCGAAGGCGGGATCGTTGCCCACGTCGCCGGCATCCTCGGCGAGTTCCTGGATGGCTGTAATGTCGAGCTCGAGGTCCTTCTCGGCAACCGCGAGGTCGAGGGCACGCTGATGCGCGGTGACCGCGCCGGCGACGAGGTCGGCGGTGGCTTGATCCGCGCTGCGATAGGTCAGGATCACGGTGCCAAGACCGGCGACCGCCAATATCGCGATGCCGACCAGCGCCAAGGTGACAAGCCGGGAGATGGCGCGGCTCGATTTCGCCGCCGTCGATGATTGATTGTTGCTCATAATGCCCTCCAAGGATTTTGCGGGATCAGTTCCAGGTCAACGTGGCGCGGGTGCCGACGACCAGCGCGTCGTCCAGCGCCGGATCGGCGCCGGGCGAAAGGACGTATTGGATATCGGGCTGAACGCTCAGCCAGTCATTGACCGCGAAGCCGTAGGTCGCTTCCAGCGTGGTTTCGTTCGCGTTCAGCGGCGTGCCGGCCAATGCCGCGGCGGCGCGGGCGTGGTCGCCGAGAAAGGCGCTGGCGAAGCTGAGGCCGGCCTTGTCGTTCTCGCCGGCGATGCCGGTGTAGACGAGACCGCCGCCGATATAAGTGGAAATCGGATTGATCCGCGCATTGGCGACGCCGAAGCGCAGCCAGGCGTCGAGACCTTGCTCGTCGGCGCCATCCACCGCGATCAGCTTGCCGTCGGCGATGACGTAGGCGCCGGCATTGCCGTGCGCGGTGCCGCCGTCGAGGGTCGAGAACGCGGCGGTGTAGGCCCAGCCGCCGGCGCCGAGCACGAAGTGCGGCGCGATATGGTTGCGAACCTCGGCGACGAACAGCGCGCCTTCGCGGCCCGTCAGCGCGATGGACTCGCGGCCGGGATGGGCGGGATCGCCGGAGATGCCTTCGAACACGCCGGCCTTGAACTGCCAATGGCCGCCGGGCAGCCAGGTGCCGACGAGGCCGAGGCCCGTGGTGGGGAAGATCGACGGGCCGTTCTCGCCGCTCTGCGAGAAATCGGGGCCGATGCCGTGCGACGGATTGAGGAACAGCGCGCCGGTCGATTGCACGTCGAATTCGGAATTGAGATCGACGATGCCGGCCTTGACGCCGCCGGTGCCTTCCCAGTCGTAGCCGACCCAGGCATTGGCGAGACGGATGCCGGCCGGCGCGTCGATGTTGGAGACGCCTTGGAGGTCGCCGACCAGGGCGCCGCTGAAATTCGCCGCATCGGTCGCCTGCAGATCGAGGAAGCCGGACCAGCCGGCGAGCGGACCGTCCGCCGGCGCGTAAGTCGCGGTGACGTCGAGCTTGTCGAGCACGCGCACGCCGCGCGCGACGCCGCCGGAGAGGTTGGCGAACACGTCGCCGACATTCGCCGCACCGAACGTGAAGGCTTCGTCGGCCTTGGCGCGGGGGAGCAAAAATGCGCTGAGTACAATCACCCACAGCAGCAGGCGGGTTGCGAGAAGCGCCTGGAATTCCTTGCTCAAACGAACCTCCACGCGAATCGAGCGCACCGTGTCGCGCTGGTTCGACGGAGGCGACGCTACGCATGCCGCGTGACGCAGGTTTTTCGTAATGGTTTCGGTTTATGTCGCTTTACCACAAATCATTTCGGGGAGCGCAACACACATGACCAAGCAACTGGCGATCGTGGAAGACGACGCGGACGTCCGCGCCATCCTGCAGCGCAGCCTGAGCGCCGACGGCTACGGCATCACGGCGCTGTCGTCCGGCGCCGGCCTGCACGACGTGCTGGCGTCGACGCCGCACGACCTGGTGATCATGGATGTCGGCCTGCCCGACGTCGACGGCCTGACGCTGACGCGCGCCATCCGCGCGCAATTCGACGTCGGCATCATCATCGTCAGCGGGCGCGGCGACCTCGCCGACCGCGTCGTCGGGCTGGAGCTCGGCGCCGACGACTACGTGACCAAGCCGTTCGAGCCGCGCGAAATCCTCGCCCGGGTGCGCAGCGTGCTTCGCCGCAACACGCGCAAGGCCGTGGCACAGGTCGCCGAGCAGCCTCGGCGTCAGCGCCTGGCGTTCGACGGCTGGCTGCTCGACCTCACGGCCCGGGCGCTGAGCGACGCTGAGGGCCGTCCGGTGGCGCTGACCAGCGGCGAATACAAACTGCTCGAAGTCTTCGCGACCAACGCCAACCGGGTGCTCAGCCGCGACCGGCTGCTCGACCTGATCTACGACAGCGACGCACCGGCCTTCGACCGCAGCATCGACGTGCGCATCGGCCGGGTGCGCAAGAAGCTGGGCGAAGACCCGCGCAACCCGCGCCTGATCAAGACGGTGCGCAACGACGGCTATATTTTCGTGGGAAAGGTCACTGCAGCGCAGTGACCGGCACGGCCGCCGGAGGGGGGAGGCGGCCGTGCCGGCAGTCGATCACGATTACGCCGTGACCGGGACTTGGGCGTGGGCGCGGTGACCGGTGTCATTGGCGGTCGCAAGACCGGGCACGAAACCTTCCGCATTCAGCGCCAGGCGCACCAACTCGGCGACGCTCTTGACGCGGAGCTTTTCCATCACGCGGGCGCGGTGGTTCTCCACGGTGCGCGGCGAGATCGATAGTTCGTAGGCGATGACCTTGTTGGCACGGCCGGCGACGATCAGGCTGAGGACCTGGCGCTCGCGCGCGGTGAGGCCGGCAAGGCGCGCCTGTTCGTCGCCGCCGGACATTTCACGGCGAAGGCCGGTGGCGCAATCAAGCTGCACGGCATCGAGTTCGCTGCCGCCCGGCGCGAGCATGATGACGGGCAGGCCGGGCATGGTCTGGCGCACATGGCGCAGCAATTCACAGCCGCCGGCGTCGTTCAGCGCCGACACCACCAGGTCGAAGCCACCGGATTTGAGCTGGCCGAGCGCCGCCTCGGCGCTGTCGGCGAGGACGTAGGTGTAGCCGCGCGTTCCGAGGAAAGCGGCGAGACGCGGCGCCGCGCCATTGGCGGCGACCAGGACCCTGGCGGCGCGGCGGTTGCCTATGCCGTCGCCGTCGGAGGCCAATGCGAAGGAAAGCGATGCGTTCATCTGTCGGTGCCCATTCGAAGCGGGCTGGATGTATCGCCAACAACCGCAGATTTCACGCGAGCAGAGGGATAGCACTTACATACGGAAGTATGGGGTATCGCAACCCATTGGAACCTCGGTGGCGCTTGACGGCGTAAATCGCGCCGCCACAGCGCAGCGAATCATCGCCAACCGCGCGCCAACCGCGGCGTAAATGCGTACACGGACGAAACGCGGCGGACGTCCGCACACAGACGACTCCGAACGGATTACGTGGAGTCACTGAGCGTGGAATCCCAATCTACCGCTGCAAACGAATCGCCCCGACAAAACACGCACAGTTTGGCGCGCAGAATGCGCAGCCAGGCGACACGTCCAAAGAAGTTGGAACAGGGGTCCCACATGTCCATGGCCGTCAGGCTTGCCTATTCGCATGCGCGTTTCGCGCCGCCGCCGCCGGCCGCGCGCGCGATTTTTCCCAAGCCCGCCGCCGCCACGCCCGTCACGCTCGCCGAACATCTGCGCGCGTCGCAGCCCGGCGCGCTCAGCCAGCCTCTGCCGCGCAACCACACGATCTTCGCCGAGGGCGACAGCACCGACCAGGTCTATGAGCTGGTCAGCGGCACGGTGCGCATCGCCAAGCACACGCCGGGCGGACGCCGCCACGTCCTCGACTTCGTCCTGCCGGGCGAGATTTTCGGCCTGATCGAGCACAGCGAGCATACGACCGCGGCCGAGACCATCGGCGAGGCGCGCATCGTCTCCTATTCGCGCGCCACGCTCGACCGGCTGTGCGCCAACGATCCGGTGGTTCGCCGCCGGGTGCTGTCGGCGGTGAGCGACGGCCTGCTGACGGCGCAGCAGCAATTGCTGATCCTGGGCTGCCAGGACGCGCGCGAGAAGCTGGCGTCCTTCTTCCTGCGCCTGGCCGGCCGCGCCGGGCTCAAGAACGGCAACCGCCTCGCCCTGCCGATGGGGCGCCAGGACATCGCCGATCACCTGGGCCTGACCATCGAAACGGTGTGCCGCACCGTCCGCGGCCTGCACCGCGCCGGCATCGTCACGCTGCCGAACGCGCACGAAATCGTGCTGACCGACCTCACCGCGCTGCGCGCCCTCGCCGTCGAAATCTAGGCACCCACGATCATGCACAGCATCCCGCAATTCATCGCCGATCTGTTCTCGCCCCTCGCCTATCTCTCCACCCTCGTCTCGCAGGCGCTCGCCAGCATGGCCGGCCATGCGCCGGACTGGGAAACCGCGCTGACCGCGGCGTTCCTGGTGTCGGCGGCGGTCATCGGCATCGCCTGCAGCATCTGGGCTGCGTTCGCCCACACCCGCTTCGTCTTCCACCGCCAGACCATGCGCACCGAGCTGGCGCGCTCGCGCGCCGTGCTGCTGCTGCGCGACGCGATCATCGAAGGCTGCGGCGAGGCCATCGTCGTGATGGGCGTCGACATGAGCGTGCCGCTCACCTATGGCGGCGGCAGCTCGCTGCTGCAGGATTGCCTGTCGGGGCCGGACGCGGCGGGACTGGCGGTTTCGCTCGACCGCCTGCTCGAGACCGGCGTCGCCTTCGACAGCCTGGTGCGCGCCGGACAAGGCAGCGTCAGCGTGCGCGGCTATCCGATCGGGCGGCGCGCCGTGCTCTTCCTGCGCAAGGCACAGTCGACTTCCGGCAAATCCGATCCGCGCGCCGCGCTCGACCGCCTGCCGCAGCCGGTGTGGCTGCGCGGCGCCGATCTCAAGCTCAGCTGGGTCAACCGCGCCTTCCTGGCGGCGAGCGGCAGCGCCAGCGTCGAAGACGCGGTCGCCAGCGACCTCGCCTTCCATATCTCCGAGCGCGAATTGGCACAGACGGTGCGCGAGTTCGGCGGACCGGTCGAGGCGCGCCGCTACGCGGTGGCGGACGACGCGCGCCGCGCCCTCATCTTCACCCTCGATACCCTGCCCGACGGCAGCATCATCGGCACCGCGCTCGACGTCACCGGCACCGCCCAGGCCGAGGCGAAGCTGCAATTGCAGGCCGACGCCAACGCCGAAGTGCTCGACCGTCTCGACATCGGGGTCGCGATCTTCGGCCGCGACCGCCGCCTGACGCATTTCAACCGCGCCTATGCCCGGCTGTGGGATTTGCCCGAGGAATGGCTGGCGGCGCGGCCGCAGGCCGGCGAGATCCTCGACCGGCTGCGCGAAATGCGCCGGCTGCCGGAGCAGCGCGACTTCGCCGGCTGGAAGCTCGACCGCCTGGCGCTGTTCGACGCCGAGGGCAAGCGCGACGAGGAATACTGGCACCTGCCGAACGGCCAGAGCCTGAAGGTCAGCGCCCAGCCCGACCTGCTCGGCGGCCTCACCTTCCTCTACGAGGACGTCAGCGACCAGCTGCGGCTGGAAAGCTCCTACACCAACATGATCCGGGTGCAGCGCGCGACGCTCGACACGCTGGAGGAAGGCATGGCGGTGTTCGGCACCGACGGACGGCTGAAGCTGCACAACTGCGCCTTCGCGCAATTGTGGAAGTTCGCCAACGCCGAATTGGCGGGCGAGCCGCACGTCAAGCAGCTGGCGGCGCTGAGCGAGCAGCGCTTCGGGCGCGACAACACCTGGGCGATCATCGCCTCGGCGGTATCGTCGGCGGAGCCGGAGAGCTACAGCAAATGGGGCATGATCGCGCGCGCCGACGGCAAGACGCTGTCCCTGGCGCTGACCCGGCTGCCCGACGGCGCGACGCTGGCGGCGTTCAGCGACGAAACCAGCTTCACCAAGCTGGACGACTTGCTGCACCCGAAGGCGGCGTAGCTACCGCGCCGCGATCAGCGCCTGCAGCGCGCCGGTCATGGAGCGCACGTCGAACGGCTTCTGCAGCACCGGCCGCGCCTGCCAGCGCTGTTCGAGGCCGTTCCTGCCGTAGCCGGTGGTGAAGAGGAAGCGCACGCCGCGGGCTTCGAGCCGCTCGGCCACCGGATAGACGCGCTCGCCGCCGAGATTGACGTCGAGCACGGCGAGATCGGGGGTGTGACCGTCCAGATAGGCGAGCGCGGCCTTCAGATTGCCGGCGTGGCGGACATCGCTCGCGCCCAGTTCGCCCAGCATGTCTTCGAGCAGGAACGAGATGATGGCTTCGTCTTCGACGACGAGAACGCTAAGGCCGTCGAGAAAGCGCTTGCCCGGATCGCTCATGGTGCCTGCCTACTATTCCGGCAGGGGAATTTCCATCGTGCAGTGCACGCCGGCCGACGCGTAGTCGATTCGCGCGGTGCCGCGCAGCTCTTGGACGACGCTGCGGTCCAAGAGCTTGGTGCCGAAGCCGCGCTTGTGCGGCAGGCTGACGAGCGGGCCGCCCTGTTCGCGCCAATCGATGTGCAGGCACTTGTCCTCGACCCGCCAGCTGAGCGCCAAGGTGCCGGCCGCGGTCGAGAGCGCGCCGTATTTCTCGGCGTTGCAGGCCAGCTCGCGCAGCACCATTGCAAGCGCCAGCGCGGTCTTGGGACGAAGATGCACGGTGGGGCCGTCGAGACGCACGTCGTTGTTGGCGGCGCCGCGCAGCGGCGCGAAGGTCTGCTGCGCAATGGCGGCAAAGTCGGCCCATTCCCAGGCGTTGCGGCTGAGCTGGTCGTGGACGCGGCTGAGCGTCAAGAGACGTGACTCGAATTCCTGGGCGCCCTGCCCGGCGGCGCCGCGCATGGTCTGCGCCGCCAGCGCCTGGATCGTCGCCAGCGTGTTCTTGACGCGGTGGTTGAGCTCGTCGGTCAGGCTGCGCTGCTGCGCCGTCGCCTGTTTGCGCTCGCTGAGGTCGAGCAGCATGTTCACCGCGCCGATCATGGTGCCGCGGCTGTCGAAGATCGGGGTGGGATGCGGCAGGAACGGCACGCGCGTGCCGTCGGGGCGCTCGGCCACCGCTTCGGGGCCGATCATGGCGCGCTGTTCCTTGAGCGCGATTGCCATCGGGCATTGATCGTGCGGCAGGAAGGTGCCGTCGGGCCGGTAGATCTTCCACGAGCCGCACCAATATTGGTCGCCGAGCGTGGGCGCGAAGCCCCACAGCTTCTCCGCCGCCTGGTTGAAATAGAGCAGCTTGCCCTCGGCATCGGTGGTGTAGAGCGCCACCGGCAGCGCTTCCATGACGTGACGGCTGACGCGGCGGCTTTCGCTGACCTGGCGGCGCATGCGGACATGCTCGCTGATGTCCTGGAAGCAGTTCACGGCGCCGACCAGATGACCCTGGTCGTCGAAAATCGGATCGGCATTGGCCAGGATCGTCAGCCGCTCGCCGTTCTCGCGTTCGACGATGAGCTGGCGGTCGCGCACCGGCTTGCCGCTGGCCAGCACCAGCGCCATCGTCGACTGGCCGGGGGCGACATCCTCGCCATTGCTCTTGAAGGACTTGAAGGCGCCGCAATAGCGGCTGCCGACGTCGCCGGTGAGCGGTGAACGGCCCCACAGCTCGGCGGCGCGGCGGTTGAACTGCACGATCACGCCGTCGCGGTCGCAGGTGTAGACGCCGATCGGCAGGTTCTCGACCATCGCCGCGGGCGAGCGCACGATCCGCTCCAGCGCCAGGGAGGCGACGGCGGCGCCTTGCGGCGGCTCGACGATGTCAGGCGAATTCGACATTCCTGCCCCAAAAAACCGCGAACAACATATCCCTCCAGATGTTGCTCAAACGCCAAAGCGGAAGGTTCGTTCCAATATAAGTCGTTGAACCGAACAGCGGAATTCGCCGTATTCGTTAACATGACCCCCGCACTGGTCTGGCTGCGCCAGGACTTGAGGCTGGCCGACAACCCTGCCCTGGCCGCTGCCATCGCCAGCGGCCGGCCGGTCCTGTGCCTCTATGCGCTCGACGACGAGACGCCGGGCGTCTGGCGTCTGGGCGGTACCTCACGGTGGTGGCTTCGTCATAGTTTACAAAAGCTTAGCCATGACCTTGCAGAGATCGGTGGAAGACTGATCCTGCGCCGGGGCGCGAGCGCGCTCGACGATATTGCCCGCGAGACGGGCGCCGGCGCGGTCTTCTGGAATCGGTGCTACGAGCCTTTCGCCGTCGCGCGGGACACGCATCTGAAGGCCAGACTCATCGGCCAAGGGATCGCGGCAGAGAGTTTTGGTGCGTCGCTTCTTTTCGAGCCCTGGGTGCCCAAGACGGGTAGCGGAGGGCCCTTCCGGGTGTTCACGCCGTTCTGGCGCGCCCTCCAGGCCCTGTCCGAGCCGGCGCGCCCGTCACCGCCGCCGACCTCGCTTCGCGGGTTTGCCGCCGAAGTCGCCAGCGATTCGCTGGCCGACTGGAACCTGCTGCCCACGGCGCCGGACTGGGCCGGCGGCCTCAGGGCAAGCTGGACGCCCGGCGAGGCAGGGGCGCAGGCGCGCCTCGCGCAATTCCTGGACAAGCTGGACGGCTATGCCGCGGGGCGCGACCGTCCCGATGTCGAGGGCACGTCGCGGCTGTCGCCGCATCTGCATTTCGGCGAGATTTCGCCGCGGCAAATCTGGCACGCGGTGCGGGCGCGCGAGGCGGGCGCGGGCAAATTTCTCTCCGAGATCGCGTGGCGCGAGTTTTCGCATCACCTGCTGTTCCACAATCCCACGCTTGCCGACGAGCCGCTGGACGCGAAATTCGCGCGCTTCGCGTGGCGCGGCGACGGCGCGGGTTTCACGGCGTGGACCCGGGGCCGCACCGGCTATCCCATCGTCGATGCCGGCATGCGGCAACTATGGCAGACCGGCTGGATGCACAACCGCGTGCGCATGATCGCGGCCTCGTTCCTGGTCAAGCACCTGCTGATCGACTGGCGGCGCGGGGAGCGATGGTTCTGGGACACGCTGGTGGACGCCGACCTCGCCAATAACGCCGCGAGCTGGCAGTGGGTGGCGGGCTGCGGCGCCGACGCCGCGCCGTTCTTCCGCGTCTTCAACCCGGTGCTGCAGGGCGAGAAATTCGATCCCGAGGGCGCCTATGTCCGCCGCTTCGTGCCCGAGCTGGCGGCACTGCCGGACCGGTTTATCCACAAGCCCTGGACGGCACCGACACCGCCGAAGGGCTACCCGCCGCCGATTGTGGACTTGGCGGAAGGCCGCGCGCGGGCGCTGGCGGCGTTCAGGGCGCTCGCGCCTTGAAGCCCCCTGCCCGTCCCATTAGGTTCGGATGGCCTCACAGTTCGCGACAAGATGGACATCAAAAAAGACGTAGTAGACGCGATCGGTCGCACTCCGCTCATCCGCCTCAACCAGGTCAGCGACGCCACCGGCTGCGAAATCCTGGGCAAAGCCGAGTTCATGAATCCGGGCCAGTCGGTCAAGGACCGCGCCGCGCTGTTCATCATTGAGGACGCGATCCGCCGCGGCACGCTGAAGCCCGGCGGGGTGATCGTCGAAGGCACCGCCGGCAACACCGGCATCGGCCTGGCCGTGGTCGGCAACGCCATGGGGTTTCGCACCGTCATCGTCATCCCCGACACGCAAAGCGAGGAGAAGAAGGACGCATTGCGCCTGCTCGGCGCTGAACTGATCGAAGTGCCGGCGGTGCCCTACAAGGACCCCAACAACTACGTGAAGGTCTCGGGCCGCATCGCCGAGAACCTGGCGCGCAGCGAATCCAACGGCGCGATCTGGGCCAACCAGTTCGACAACGTCGCCAACCGCCAGGCGCATATCGAAGGCACCGGGCCGGAGATCTGGCACCAGACCAACGGCCGCATCGACGGCTTTACCTGCGCGGTGGGCACGGGCGGCACGCTGGCCGGCGTCGGTATCGCGCTGAAAGAGAAAATGCCGCGCATCAGGATTGCCGCCGCCGATCCGCTCGGCGCGTCGATCTATTCCTGGATCAAGACCGGCGAGCTGAAAGCGCACGGCACCTCGATCACCGAAGGCATCGGCCAGGGCCGCGTCACCGCCAATCTCGACGGCGCGCCGATCGACGACGCCTATGAAATCTCCGACGAGGAAGCTCTGCCGCCGATCTTCGACCTCTTGGAACACGAAGGCCTGTGCATGGGCGGCTCGACCGGCATCAACATCGCGGGCGCGGTGCGCATGGCGCGGCAGATGGGCAAGGGTCACACCATCGTCACGATCCTGGCCGATTACGGCACGCGCTATCAGAGCAAGCTGTTCAACCCGGCGTTTCTTCGCAGCAAGGGATTGCCGGTTCCGCGCTGGCTTACCAGCCCGAAGAAACCCATCGACGTGCCGTTCGAAAAATGACTCCGGCCTCACCCCTCGTATCGACCGAATGGCTGGCGAGCCGAATCAACGCGCCGGACGTGCGCGTCGCCGATGCGTCGTGGTATCTGCCGCAAGCCCAGCGCGATCCGCGCGCCGAATACGCCGCCGCGCATATCCCGCGCGCCGTGTTCTTCGACATCGACGACCTTTCGGACGAGAAGAACCCGCTGCCGCATATGCTGGCGCCGGCGACCAAGTTCGCCAGCCGGATGCGCAAGCTCGGCCTGGGCGACGGCAATCTGATCGTCGTCTATGACAGCGCCGGCGTGTACTCCTCGCCGCGTGCCTGGTGGATGCTGCGCGCCATGGGGCATGAGGACGTGGTGGTGCTGGACGGCGGTCTGCCCAAATGGCGCAGCGAAGGCCGCGCCCTGGAAGACATGAGCGCCCAACCTTTCGCGCGGCATTTCACGGCGCGGCCCAACCACGCGCTGATCCGCGACTTCTCCCAGGTGAAGGCGAATCTCGAACGCAAGGAAGCGCAGATAATCGACGCCCGCGGCATCCCCCGCTTCCGCGCCATCGAGCCCGAGCCGCGGGCCGGGGTTCGCGGCGGGCACATCCCGGGCAGCTTGAATGTTCCGTACACGGAATTGACCCATCCCAACGGCACGCTGAAATCCAAGGACGACCTTCTCAAGGTGTTCGCGGCGCATGGCGTCGATCTTGCCAAGCCGGCAGTGACGAGCTGCGGCTCGGGCATCACGGCGGCCATCGTCCTGCTGGCGCTGACCGTCGCGGGCGCGCGCGACGTCGCGCTCTATGACGGCTCCTGGGCGGAATGGGGCGCCAGCGACGCGCCGGTGGAGACGGGATGAGCAAGCCCGGTCACGAGTCCGGCCGCCGCATTCCCATGGTCGTCACCTTCCTGGAGATGACGTCCAAGCCTTCCGCCCTGCCGCCGCCGATGCCCAAGGGCAAGGTCGCGATCATGCGCGCGGCGCATCCGCCGGTGCATTTCTACCGCTATCTCTACGACACGATCGGCGACGCCTATTTCTGGGTCGACCGCCGCAAGCTGAGCGACGCGGCACTGGCCGCCATCGTCCAGGACCCCGAGGTCGAGCTGCACGTCCTGTATGTCGACGGCAATCCGGCCGGCATGGCGGAACTCGACATGCGCGACGCGATGACCGGCCAGCTCGCCTATTTCGGATTGATGCCCGAAGCGGTGGGCAAACGACTCGGATATTTCTTCTGCTACCACGCCGTTATGAACGCCTGGGCGCGGCCGATCTCCAAGCTCCTGATCAACACCTGCACCCTGGACCACCCGCGCGCCCTGCCCCTCTACCAGCGCCTGGGTTTCGTCCCCTATTCGCGCGAGGACCGCTACATCGAATTGCCGTGAGGGTAATTGCCTTCGGCACATCGCCGTGCAGACTGCCGCTCGACGATAAGCCGCGAAGCGGCCAGGGGGAGTGATTCATGAGCGACGCCGGCGCGCCCACACCGCAGAAGACCTGGTTCGGTCATCCCCGGCCGCTGGCGCGGCTATTCTCGACCGAGGCCTGGGAGCGCTTCGGCTATTACGGCATGCGGGCGCTGCTGATCCTGTACCTGACCAAGCATTTCTACTTCGAGGATCGCACGGCGGGCGGCCTCTACGGCGCCTTCACCTCGCTGGTCTATCTGACGCCGCTGATCGGCGGCTTCGTCGCCGACCAGTATTTCGGCTCCAAAAAATCGGTGAAGTTCGGCGCCATTCTGATGGCGGTGGGCTATCTCACCCTCGCCTTCACCGGCGGCCCGATATCGAAGCCATTCGTGACCGTCGACGGCCACAAATACGCGATCGAAGTGGTGAGCGGCAAAGACGGCGACGATCAATACCTCATCGACGGCGGCGCCAAATACAAGATCGTCGGCAACCAGGACAAGAGCATCACGCTCGAGGGCGCCAGCGGCGCGGTTCCGGCCAAAGTCGCGGACGGGCACTTCAAGTTCGACGCCGAGCGCAATCCGCTGAACGTCATCCTGCTCTTCCTGTCGCTGGCGACCATCATCGTCGGCAACGGCTATTTCAAGCCGAACATCTCCACCATCGTGGGCACGCTCTACGCCCAGGGCGACCGGCGACGCGACGCCGGCTTCACGATCTTCTACATGGGCATCAATCTCGGCTCGATCTTCAGCCAAGCGCTCGCGCCCTGGATCGCGGCGAAATACGGCTTCCAGTGGGGCTTCGCGCTCGCCGGCGGCGGCATGCTGATCGCCTGGCTGCTGTTCCAGTTCGACGGCGGCGCGCTCAACGGCTATGGCGAACCGCCGCCCGGCAAGAGCGCGATGCGCGACGTCGTCATCGTGCTGGCGTCCTTCGTCGCGGTGCCGGTGGTGTGGTACCTGTTCGACAACGCCATGGCCGCGGCGCAAAGCGCGGGCGGCGAAGGCGGCGGCGCGATGGGCTTCATCGTCAACCTGCCCCTGCTCGGCAAGATGATGTTCTTCGTGTTCTTCGCCGCGGTGATCGGCGTGCCCTTGTGGTCGCTCTTCGCGCTCGACGCGACGGCGCGCAACCGCATGATCGTCGCCATCGTGCTGATGGTGTTCTCGACCGTGTTCTGGACCTTGTTCGAACAGGCCGGCTCGTCGCTCACACTGTTCGCGGACCGCAACACCGATCTCTATATCGGCAACCTCCCGTTCATCGGGCCCTATACGATGCCGGCGGGTCAGGTGCAGGTGTTCAATCCGATCTTCATCGTGCTGTTCGCGCCGGTGTTCAGCATCATGTGGAACGCGCTGGGCAAGCGCGGGCTTGAGCCGTCAGTGCCGTTCAAATTCGCCATCGGGCTGCTGTTGGTCGGCACCGGCTTCCTGGTGCTGGAGTTCGGCTCGCGCTTCCATGGCATCGACTTCCGGGTGCCGCTGCTGTGGCTGGTGATCGCCTACTTCATCCACTCGATAGCGGAGTTGTGTCTTTCGCCGGTCGGCCTATCGGCGATCACCAAGCTGTCTGTGCCGCGCCTAGCCGGCGTCATGATGGGCGTGTGGTTCCTGTCGTCCTCGGTGGCGCAATATGTCGGCGGCATCATCGCGCAATTCGCGGCGAGCGACACCGTCGGCGGCAAGGTGCTGAACCCCGAAGTGTCGCTGAACACGTATCTGGGTGTCTTCCACACCATCGGTCTCGCCGGCATCGCCGCCGGCATCGCGATGCTGGTGCTGTGGCCACTGCTCAAGCGCGGGATGAAGGGGATCAACTAGAATAACCTCTCCCGCGGGCGGGAGAGGTATTCGTGCTCAGTGATCCAATATCTGGCTCAAAAACAGCTTGCAGCGTTCGTGCTTGGGCGCGGTGAAGAACGTCTCGGGGTCGGCTTCCTCGATGATCTCGCCGGCGTCCATGA
>CAYXMO010000035.1:0-16762 GCA_964465935.1 uncultured Rhizobium sp. | reverse complement strand
ATACGACCCGGTCCTGCGCAAGCACGTCGAGTTCAACGAAGGCAAGATCAAGTAGGTTTTGCCCGTTCCTCGCCGTCGTCCTTCGAGGCTCGCTTCGCTCGCACCTCAGGATGACGTTCTGTAAACAATCACTGATCTCGTCATGCTGAGGTGCGCCGCGCAGCGGCGCCTCGAAGCACGCACACTTACTCCGCCGCCACCTTCTTGCCGCGCGCCGCTTCGACCTTCGCGATGAAATCGCTCATATAACCCACCACCGCCGGGATCACGCCGAGCGGCAGGTCGTGGCCCCAGCCTTCGATCTCGTGATATTCGCTCCCCGCGATGCACTGCGCCGTGTGACGCCCCGCTTCCGGACGCAGCAGCGTGTCGGCGGAGCCGTGCAGCACCAGCGTCGGCAGCTTCAGCGATTTCAGGCGCTCGGTGCGCGGCGGGCTGGCCATGATCGCGGCGTATTGCCGGCTGCTGCCCTCGGGATAGAACATGCGGTCGTAGTTGAGGCCGATCAGCTTGCTCAAGCGCTCTTCGTCGAACGGATACGCCGTCGAGGCGTAGGCGCGCCGGCCTTTGAGCGAATGGGCGATCACGCTGGCGCGGTCGTTGGACGGCGCCGGGGTGGTGAGCGCGGCCATCGCTTCGGGGCTCGACGGCGGCAGCGACGGATCGGAGGTGGTCGAGAAGATCGAGATCAGCGAGCGTGTCTTCTCCGGATGGTTGAGCGCGACCAGCTGGGCGATCATGCCGCCCATCGAGCAGCCGGAGATATGCGCGGTGTCGATGCCGAGCGCTGTAAGAAGCGCGGCGGCGTCGGCGGCCATGTCGTTCAGGGTGTAGGGCACGTCGGGCTTCTTGCCTTCGCGGACCGCCGCCATCACGGTCTTCAGATCGGGAATGATGCCGTCCCATTTCTGGCCGAGGCCGACGTCACGGTTGTCGAAGCGGATGACGCGCAGGCCCTTGGCTTCCAGCGCTTCGTGGAATTGCGGCGGCCAGGACGTCATCTGGCTGCCGAAGCCGTTGATGAAGATAAGGGGCACACCGCCGCGCGGGCCGGTGTCTTCGTATTCGATCTCGATGCCGTTGGCCGCGATCCTGGGCATGCGCTTCTCCCCTGTTTTGATCGAGCTTAGCGGCCCGCCATTGCTTGACAAGATGTCAGGCGGGCCGGAGTTTGCGTCATGCGCCGTGCCCTTACCCGCCTTGCCGACGAGACCTTCGACCTGCTGATCGTCGGCGGCGGCGTGACCGGTGCGTGCGTGGCGCGCGACGCCGCGATGCGGGGGCTCAAAGTCGCGCTGGTCGAGAAGAACGACTTCGCCGGCGCGACCAGCGCACACAATTCCAAGCTGGTGCATGGGGGCCTGCGCTACCTGCGCAATTTCGAGCTCGGGCTGGTGCGCGAGTCGCTGAAGGAGCGGCGGATCTGGCAGCGCATCGCGCCGCATCTGGTCCATCCCCTGCCCTTCCTGGTGCCGCTCTATGGCGGCGGCCTCAAGGCGCGCGCGACGCTGGCCGCCGGGCTGACGCTTTATGACCTGCTGTCCTTCGACAAGAGCTGGCTCGACGATCCGGCACAGAAGCTGCCGAACCATTCCTGGTTGAACGCGAAGAAGGCGGTGGAAGCGGAGCCGGTGCTGGGCGGCAAGGGCTTGGAAGGCGCGTTCAAATATTACGATGCGCAGATGTATGCGCCGGAGCGCCTCGCGCTGGAATGCCTGATCGAAGCGGATGGCGACGGCGCCGCAATCGCAAATTATGTCGAAGCGCAGACGCTGCTGAACCGCAACGGCCGGATCGAAGGCTGCACGGTGCGCGACGTGTTCGGCGGCGCTTCGTTCGACGTGCGCGCCAAGCTGACGCTGGTCGCGGCGGGGCCGTGGGCCGACATCTTCCTGACGCGGGCGCTGGGCAAGCCGGCGACGCACAAGCTGCTGCGCTCCAAGGGCATTCACGTCCTGGTGCCGTCGATCACGCGGAGCAACGCGCTGACGGTGGCGGCGGGCGGCGGGCATTTCTTCGTGCTGCCCTGGCATGGACACACGCTGCTGGGAACGACGGACAGCGCGTTCCGCAGCGCGCCGGACGAGGTCGGGGTGAGCCAGAGCGACATCGACACGTTCTTCTCCTTCATCAACGCGCATTTGCCCGGCGCGGCGCTGACGCGCGGCAAGGTCGAGCACTTCTATGCGGGGCTCAGGCCCCTAGTCGACGACGGCTCGGGCGACACCTATGGCGCCAGCCGGCGGGCCGAATTGGTCGATCATGGCGAAGACGATGGTTTGGAGGGCTTGCTCTCGGCCATCGGCGGCAAATGGACGACGTCGCGCGATCTGGCGCAGAACGTGGTCGATACCATCGTGGAGAAGCTGTCGGCCAAGGCGGCGGAATGCGAGACCGACGAAGAGCCGACCGCCGGCGGCGACGTCGGCCGCTTCGACGACTTCTTGAAGGCACAGCGCAAGGAGCACGGCGATCTGCCGGGGATCGAGCATCTGGCGCATATGTACGGCACGCGCCTGCCCGACATGCTGGCGGAAGCCAACAACCGGCCGGAGTTGCGCCAGCCGCTCGGCGCCGCCGGCGATATCGGGGCGCAGGTGCTGTTCGCGGTGCGTGAGGAGATGGCACTGACGCTGGCCGATGTCGTGATGCGGCGCACCTGCATCGGCCAGATCGGGGCGCCGCCGGCTGCGGCGCTGGCGGCGGCAGCGGCGATTATGGGCGCGGAACTGGGCTGGGACGAAGCGCGGCGGGCGCGCGAGATCGCGTCCGTGGCCGGCGCTTTCGCGCTGCGCGAGGCGGCATGACCGCGTTCGTCGTCGTCAATCCGCGCTCCGGCAACGGCCGCACCCAGCGCGACTGGAGGCAGATCGAGCGCCAGCTTGGCGCCGTCTATCCGCATTTCGAGGTCGCGTTCACGCGGGCGCGCGGCCAGGCGGCGGAGCTGGTGCGCGCGGCGCTGCGCGAGGGCCATCAGGAGATCGTCGCGATCGGCGGCGACGGCACGATCAACGAAGCGGTCAACGGCATGTTCGACGCCGGCGGCGCGGTGGAACCCGACGCGGTGTTCGCCTTCGTCACCAGCGGCACCGGCGGCGACTTCCGCAAATCCTTCGGTATCGAGGCGGGCACAGAGGCCGCCATCGCGCGGCTGAAGACCGCGAGCGTGAAGCGGTGCGACGTCGGGCTGGTGTCGTGCCTGACCGCGCGCGGCGCGCCGACTTCGCGCTATTTCATCAATATCGCGTCGTTCGGGCTGTCGGGCGTGATCGTGGAGAAGGTCAACCGGGCGCGGATCGCCAAGCTGTTCGGCGGCTCGTTCGCCTTCGCCTTCCACAGCGCCGCGGCGATGCTGACCTACAGGAACACGCCGCTGCGCATCATGATCGACGGCGCCGACGACGAGGTCGCGACCATCGGCACCGCCGCCATCGCCAACGGGCAGTATTTCGGCGGCGGCATGAAGGTGGCGCCGGGCGCGAAAGTCGGCGACGGCCTGTTCGACGTGGTGATCCTGGGCGGCGCGCCTAAGGGCCAAGCGCTCGCCGAAATGAAGCTGATCTACACCGGCGAGCACATCCACAAGCCGCATGTGCGGGTGGTGCGCGGGACGCATGTCGTGGTCGCGCCGGTGGCCGAGACGCGCGGCAAGCCGGTTTACATCGAAACCGATGGTGAATCGGCGGGGCGTCTGCCGGCGACGTTCGAGATTTTGCCCGGCGCGCTGAATTTGCGATGCTAGAAGCATGACCATCGACCGGACGAAGATCCGCTGGAACGGCTGGGGCTGGGCGGCGCACAAGGACGAACTGGCGGCGCGCGACGAGGTGTGGACGTGGCTCGCGGGCGAGCTCGGCATGCCGGCGCTGCTGGCGACGCCGGCGCGCGAGCTCGACAGCATCGCGCTGGCACCGTCGCGCCTGCCGGCGGATGCGAAGGCGAAGCTCGTTGCCCTGCTCGGCGCCGACCGCGTGCGCGAGGACGCCTATGAGCGCGCCTTCCATGCCCTGGGCAAGAGCTATCACGACCTGCTGCGGCTGCGCGCCGGCGACCTGTCGAACGCGCCGGATGCGGTGCTCTATCCGCGCTCGGCGGAGGAAGTGCTGGGCGTGCTGAGCGCGGCGGCGGAGTTCGGCGTCGCGGTGGTGCCGTTCGGCGGCGGCAGCAGCGTGGTCGGCGCCACCACGGCGGCGACAGGGCCGCACAAATCGGTGGTGACGCTCGACCTTTCCGGCATGGACCGGCTGATCGAAGTCGATGCGGTGTCGCGCACCGCGACGGCGGAAGCGGGCATCTATGGCCCGGCCTTGGACAAAGCACTGGCGGCGAAGGGCTTCACGCTCGGCCATCATCCGCAGTCCTTCGAGTTCTCGACCCTGGGCGGCTGGATCGCGCATCGCGGCGCGGGACAAGGCTCGGGCCGCTACGGCCGCGCCGCCGACTGGCTGGCGGCCGCCAAGCTGGCGACGCCGCGCGGCATGCTGAACGTCGGCGGCTTTCCCGCGTCGTCGGCGGGACCGCAACTGCTCGACCTGGTGCTGGGCTCGGAAGGCGCGTTCGGCGTGGTGACGGAGGCGACGGTCAAGCTGCATCCGCTGCCGGCGGCGAGCGACTATGTCGGCTATCTGTTCCGCGATTTCGAGAGCGGCGCGGCGGCGATCCGCGAAGCGGCGCAGGACGGCATCGCGGCAACGATGCTGCGGCTGTCGGATGTGGCGGAGACGCGGTTCTATCGCACCTTCGGCGCGCTGGGGAAGAAGCGCGGCATCGGCGACCGCTTGGCGCAGGTCTATCTCGATACCCGCGGCTTCGACGCCAAGGCCTGCGCCATGATCGCGGGCTTCGAAGGCACGGAGGCCGAAGCAGCGGCGGCGCGGCGCGCCTTCGATGCGCTGGCGAAAAAACATCGCGCCCTGGCGCTGGGCGAAGGCCAGGGCAGGCGCTGGAAGGCGGGACGCTTCCACGGGCCCTATCTGCGCGATCCGATGATGGAGCGCGGCGTCGGCGTCGATACGCTGGAGACCGCGACGCGATGGTCGAACATCGACGCGCTCTATGTCGCGGTGAAGGATGCGCTGGAGAAGGCGATCCGCGAAACCGCGCCGCGCGAGGGGGCGCATGGCGTGGTGCAATGCCATATCAGCCATTCCTATGCCGACGGCGCCAGCCTCTACTACACCTATATCTTCCCGCGGGCGCTGGAGCGCGAGATCGAGCAGTGGCGCGCGATCAAGACCGCGGCGTCGGACGCGATCGCGGCGCATGGCGGGACGATCAGCCATCATCACGGCGTCGGTGAGGATCACCTGCCCTGGATCGCGCAGGAGAAAGGCGCGCTCGGCATCGACGTGCTGCGCGCGGTCAAGATGGCGCTCGACCCCAAGGGCGTGATGAACCCGGGCAAGCTGATACCGGGATGAGCGCGCGATGAACCGCTATTGGACGCTGTCCGGCAAGCCGCTCGGTCCCTGGCCCGGCGCGGACACATTCGAGCTGCGCGAGGCACCGATCCCATCGCCCGCCGCCGGGCAAGCGCTGACGCGCACGATCTACATTTCGCTCGACCCTTACCAGTGGGGCTACAAGAGGCGCGGCACCGACAAGCCCGGCCTGCCCTGCCATGCGCGCACGGTTGCGCAAGTGATCGAAAGCCGGATGGACGGCTTCGCCGCCGGCGATCTGGTCTTCAACACCAATGGCTGGTCGCTGTACGGGCTGATGGGAGATGGCGTGGCGCGGCCGGCCTATATGATCCCGCGCAAGCTCGATCCCGCCCAAGGGCGCATCTCGCAGGCGGTCGGCGTGCTCGGGATGCTGGGGCTCACCGCCTATGCTGGGATGGTGCTGATGGCGGCGCCGCGTGCCGGCGAGACGGCGGTGGTGTCGGCGGCGTCGGGCGGGGTCGGGCAGATCGCGGGACAGCTCGCCAAGCTGCGCGGCCTGCGCACCGTCGGGATCGCGGGACGGGCGGAGAAATGCCGCTATGTGGTGGACGAGCTCGGCTTCGATGCCTGCGTCTCGCATCTCAGTCCCAGCTTCGCCGCCGATCTCGCGGCCGCCTGCCCGGCGGGCGTCGACGTCTATTTCGAGAATGTCGGCGGCGCGGTGTTCGACGCGGTGCTGCCGCTGTTCGCCAGCGGCGCGCGGATGACGATCTGCGGCCTGATCGCGCATTACGGCGAGAGCGGCGATGCACGCGCGGCGCTGCTGGCGCGGGGGCGCGGCACGTTCGAGGCGCGCGGCGTGGGCGTGCGCGATCTCTTCGTCGGCGACTTCATCGCGCAGCACGACGCGATGCTGGAAGAGGTCGCGCCGCTGGTGGCGTCCGGCGCGCTCAAATACCGCGAGGACATCCGCCGGGGCCTGGAGACCGTCCCCGCGTGCTTTTCCGAAATGCTGCGTGGCGACAATTTCGGCAAGATGCTGGTGCAGGTCGCGGACGATCCGACGGCGTGAGGCCGTCCGCTCGCGCGGTCACTTGCCGTATTCGAGCTTGGGATACCAATCGGCGCCGCGGCCCTCGGGAGTCTGGTCCAGCACGTTCCACAGCGGCGAGAAGTCGGGGGCGCCGCGCGGGTCCTGGCCGGGGTCGGCGGTCTCGCCGCCCATTTCGCCGCTGTAGAAGTGGCGCAGCGTGCCGTCGCGCCTGGTGAAGATGTTGAAGCCGGGGATGTCGCTGCCGTCGGGCGCGATGGCGTAGTAGTCGCGCGAGAAGTTGCCGTTGAGGTCGCTGTAGAGCTTCAGGTTCTTCCAGCCGCGTTCGCGCTTCCAGACCAGCAGTTTTCCGATCGGCGAGCGCGCGACGACGGCGAGCGCCATGCGCTGCATGATCCCGTCGGCGATGCCGTCCCACGAATCCAGCAGGTTGGTGCACATCGGACAAGGCCGCACGCGCTCGGGTCCGAACATGTAGCTGTAGACGCCGAGCGTCGGCTTGTCGCCGAACAGCTGCGCCAGCGTGCGCGGGCCGTCTTCGCCTTCGAAGCGGTAGTCGCCGGTTACGGCGCCGCCCGGCGGCAGGGCGCGGCGCTGCGCCGCGACGCGCTCGATATGGCGGCGCAGCTCGATCTCCTCCACCAGCAGCGCGGTGCGGGCGGCGCGGTATTGCGCGCTCTCGTTGGGATAGTGCGCGGGATCGCGCTGCGCGAGGTCGGTGGCGGGGACGAGCGGATCGGACATGGCGGCTTCCTTTAGTGGTCTGAATGCAAACGTCTGTTGGAGCGGAACGAGCCATTGACAAAGCCGGGGTTCCGCTTCAATACTTCGCTACATGGTGAAGTGTTTGAACTTCCAGTCAAGGGGCATGGCGATGAAACTCTTCGGGTTGGCGGGCGCGATCCTTTTCGTTTTCGGAGCGGCACAAGCGGCATCCTACCCCAGCATAGCGCCGATCGCGCAGTACCATTCGGCAAGCGATGCCGACGAGATCGCGCTGGCGCGCAGCGCGGCGCCGCCGTCGATCTCGGATGCCGCCGAGGTCTTGGTGCTGGGCGCGAAGGGCTATGACGTCGCGGTCAAAGGCACCAACGGCTTCGTCTGCATCGTCGAGCGCAGCTGGGCCAACGATTTCGGCAAGGAAGATTTCTGGAACCCGAAGGTGCGCGGGCCGATCTGTTTCAATCCGGCGTCGGCGCGCAGCGTGCTGCCGACTTATCTCAAGCGCACCGAATGGGTCCTGGCCGGTATGTCACAAGCCGAGATGATCGACCGCACCAAGGCGGCGCTGGCGTCCGGCGCCATCGCGCCGCCGGAGCCGGGCGCGATGTGCTTCATGCTGTCGAAGAACGGCTATCTCAGCGACGATGGCGGCCACTGGCATCCGCATCTGATGTTCTTCGCAGCCCGCACCGCGCCCGCGGCCTGGGGCGCCAACCTGCCCGGCTCGCCGGTGCGCGGCGGCGAGAGCGGCACCGAGCCTTTCACCTTGTTCTTCGTGCTGGTGAGCGCCTGGTCCGACGGCACGCCAGCGGAAGGGCACATGTGATGCGGCCGCGCGGCGAGCATCTCAGCCGCACCTTCGCGGCGCTGACCGATCCGACGCGGCGCGCGATCCTGGCGCGGCTGGAGCGCGAGCCGGGATTGTCGGTCAGCGACCTGGCGCGGCCGTTGCCGGTGAAGCTGCCGGGGATCATGAAGCATCTGGACGTGCTGGAGGACGCGGGGCTGATTGCGCGCGAAAAATCCGGCCGCACCGTCTCGGTCAGCCTCAGCGCCGATCCGATGCGCGAGGCAATGGCGTGGCTGTCGCGCTATGAACGGTTCTGGTCGGGCAGCCTCGACCGCCTGACGGCCTATGCCGAACGCAAGCAAGTCCAGGAGCGCGAGCGATGACGAGTTTGACGCTGGTGCGCCGCATCCGGGCGCGGCCGGACATCGTGTTCGAGGCGCTGACGACGGCGGAGGGGATCGCGCAATGGTGGGGGCCCGACGCCGGGCCGGTGCTGCTGGCGCAGATGGAGGCGCGGATCGGCGGACGGTTCCGCGTGCGCTTCCGCAGGCTCGAAGGCACCGAGCATGAGAGCAGCGGCGAGATCGTGGAACTGGAGCCGCCGCGGCGGCTGGCGATGACCTGGCGCTGGCTGGGCGGGGAGGAAGACCCGGACGAGTCGCTGCTGTCATTCGACCTGCGCGCCGTCGACGGCGGCACCGAGCTGACGCTGACGCATGCCAGGCTGCACGACGCCGAGACCCAGCGCTCGCACAGCGAAGGATGGAGCGGGGCGCTGGACAAGCTTGAGAAGCGGTTCGCCTAGGCCGCCGCCACGCCTTCGCGCACCGCCGCGGCGGCGGCCGCCACCGCTTCGCGCGCCTTGGGGATCAGGCTGCGCATGCTGAAGAAGCCGTGCACCATGCCGGGATAGTTCACCACCGTCACCGGCACGCCGGCGGCGTCGAGCTTGTCGGCGTAGTCCTTGCCCTCGTCGCGCAAGGGATCGAAGCCGGCGGTGATGACGTAAGCCGGCGGCTGGCCGGCGAGGTCGGTGCACAAGAGCGGCGAGAGGCGCGGGTCGCTGCGGTGCTTGGGATCGGGCGCGTAGCAGCGGGTGAACCAGTCCATGCCTTCCTTCTCCAGGAAATAACCCTTGGCGTTGTCGCGCATCGACGGCGTGTCGACCGGGGCGCCGAGCTGGGTCACCGGATAGATCAGGAGCTGGAAGGCGATGGCCGGGCCGTTCGCCTTGGCGAGCTGGGCGACGACGGCGGCGAGGTTGCCGCCGGCGCTGTCGCCGCCGACCGCCAGGCGCTTGGGATCGATGCCGAGCTCGGCGGCGTGGGCGCTGATCCATTTGGTCGCGGCGAAGCAGTCGTCCACCGCGGCGGGAAAGGGATGCTCGGGGGCGAGACGATAGTCGACCGAGACGACGCGGCAGCCGCTGCCGTTGGCGAGACAGCGGCAGAGGTCGTCATGGGTTTCCAGATCGCCGATCACAAAGCCGCCGCCGTGGAAGAAGACGAGGCCGCCGAGCACCGGTCCGCTCGCCTCGACCGGCGTGTAGACGCGGATCGCGAGGTCGCCGCCGGGGCCTGGGATGACGCGGTCCTCGGACTTGCCGATCGGCGCGTTGCCGCCGCGAAAGACGCTGGCGCGCATCGCGGCGCGCGCCGCCTGCGGCCCGATCTCGGAGAATTTCGGCAGCTTCAGGGCGGCCATCTGGTCGAGCAGGTTGCGGACATGGACGTCGAGCGACATGGATTACTCCCTGAACAAGCTATCCGTTCTCTTGGCGAGAGGTGGTGTGCCCTACTTCAACATCCCCGCCACCGCCTTGGCGGCGCTGGCCAGCGCTTCGTGGGCTTGCGGCAGCACAGCCTGCAGATAGATGAAGCAGTGCACCATGTCGCTGTGGTCGGCGACCGTGACCTTGACGCCGGCGGCGCGCAGCTTGTCGGCGTATTGCATGCCTTCGTCATGCAAGGGATCGAAGCCGCCGAGCATGATGTAGGCCGGGGGAAGGCCGCTCGCATCCTTGACGCGCAGCGGCGAGATTTTCGGATCGTTCTTCTCGGCTCCCGGCGGCAGATAGCAATCGTAGAACCAGTCGAGCGTTTCCTTTTCCAAAAAATAGCCGACGGCGAATTCGCGCAAGCTGGACGTCTCCTCACCGATCTGCGTCACCGGGAAGAGCAGCATCTGCGCCGCGACGCTGTGGCCGCCCTTGGCCTTGGCGGCCTGCGCCACTTCGGCAGCCAGCGCACCGCCGGCGCTGTCGCCGCCGACCGCGATGCGGTTGGCATCGACGCCGATCTGGGCGGCGTTCGCCACCACCCAGCCCAGCGCCGCGAAGGCGTCGTCGAAGGCGGCGGGATATTTGTGCTCGGGCGCCAAGCGGTAGTCGACGGCGATGACGCGGAAGCCGCCCTCGTTCGCCATCATGCGGCACAGCCCGTCATGGCTCTCGATGTTGCCGATGACGAAGCCGCCGCCGTGATAATAGACCAGCGCCGGCATCGGATCGCTGCCGGCGGCGACCGGCGAGTAGACGCGGATCGGGACGCCGCCGCCGGCGCCCGGCACGACGCGGTTCTCCGTCTTGCCGACCGGGATGTCCTTGGGCCCGACCATCTGCATCAGGGCGCCAAAAGTCGCGCGCGCGACCTCGGGCCCGGCTTCGGACATTTTGGGGCCGGGCACCGCCTTCATCTGATCGAGGAAGGCTTTTACCAGCGGATCGAGGGGCATGGGCAGTCCGTGAAGAAGGGACCGGGAGTGTGAGGGCAAGTGCGCGGGCGGTGCAAGGGGCCGGTGAAAGCTACTGCAACGTCACCGGCTTGTCCGGGTTGAGGCCGTATTCGGCGATGTCGTTCAGGAAGACGCAGAGCGTGAACCAGAAGCGGGCGCGGTCGGTGGCGCCTTCGGCTTCGAAGGTGACGACGGCACGGCGGGCGTAGTCCATCGCCTGGGCGCCGTGCTCGTCGCACAGATCGGCGGCGAGACGGCACAGATCGTTGGCGCTGAGCTGCTGCTGCATGGCCGTGTCCTTTCGCAGCCAAGTAGAGCAGACGGCGGGTATCGGCCCGGTTAATGCGCCTTTCAGTTTCGGTTCAGGAAAGCCGCTTCCTGCGGCGTCGTGGTTCGGCCGAGGGCGGCGTTTCGCGCGGGAAAGCGGCCAAATCGCGCGATCTGCTCGCGATGGCCGAGCGCATAGGGATAATTGCTGGTGTGGGTTCCCAGCCGCTCGGCGATCAGCGCGACGCAAACGTCCTGGTCGGCGATGTCTTCGGAATGCATGAACGGCAGATAGAAGAAGACGCGCAGCAGCTGCGGCGCGCACCGGTCGAAGCCGCGGCCCAGCGCAGCGCGCGCCACGGCGCGGGCCTGCGCGTCGCTGGCGAAGGCATCGGCGTGGCCGCGGAACATGTTGCGCGGAAACTGATCGAGCACGATGAGCAGCGCGAGCGCGCCTTCCGTTCCGTCTTGCCAATCGTCGAGCGCGCCGGTTCGCGCCGAGCGCCACAGCGTCTCGAAGCGGGTGCGGATGCGCACGTCCAGCGCCGCGTCGGTGTCGAACCAATGGGCGGCGCCGACCTCGTCGCGCCAGAACTGGATGATGGAGAGCGGCGTCTGCGGCATCACGGCTTGGCGGGCGGCGGCGCGGGTTCTGGCGGCGGCGGCGTGGCCGGCGTTTCCGGCGCCGGAGCAGGTGCCGGTGTTTCCGGCGCCGGTGGCGCTTCGGCCTTGGTGAGCGTGATCGCGTTCAGGACGGCGATGGCGGCATCGCTTTGCGCCGCGGCGAGGTTCTCGGCGGTCATCAGCGTCGCGGCGGCCATGTGGTTTTCGTCGACGCGGACGACGAGCATCCGGACCTTGGCGTGCACGTCGTCGTCGACGATGGTGGCCTCGAAACGCGCCCCGGCATAGCCGGAGATCGCGGCAGCGCCGGCGTTCAGCGGCGGCGTGCCGTCGGGCGTCTCGATGGCGGTGGCGGCGAGTTCCTCCGGCGTGCCGCGATAGCGCGCGATGACGAGCGTGATCGCAGCGGTGTGGTCGGGCGAGAACGCCTTGAGGCTGCCGTCCATGTAGGTCTCATGCGTCCAGCCGTCGGGCAGTTGCGCGACGAAGGCGGGATCGCCGCTCGACGGCAGACGGACGGTTTCGGCGTGGGCGGGGATGGCGAAGGGCGCTGTGAGCGTCAGAACAGCCAGTGCGATTCGTCTCATACGGCGACTCCTGCGAGGATGCCTGTGCCCATACAAAGCCAACTTGTCATGGCCCGCAACAGCGGGCCATCCAGGTGACACCCGCTCTACCTTCGAAAATCGAGCGCTACGACCAACTGGATGGCCCGCTGTTGCGGGCCATGACAATCCTTCTTTTTCCCCTTCAAGGAATCTCGATCACCTCGGCATCCGGCGCCGCGGCGAAGAGCTTGTCGACCAGCGCCTTGCGGCGGTCCATCGTGGCGCGCTGGTTGACGTAGCCCTTGTCGGTGATCTCGTGGCCGTCGACGCTCGGCGGCTCGGCCATCAGGATCACACGCTTGATGCGGGTCGAGGAGCCGGATTGGCTCTTGTTGTAGGCGGCGAATTTCTCGGCGACAAAAGCGCGGACCTTGGCGTCCTTGACGATCACGGCGGGATCGGCGCTGCCGCAGATCTCCTTCGCCGCCGCCGCCACCGGCCAGGCGAGAAGGCCGACGAAGGGCTTGTCCTGGCCGCAGACGACGCAGTCGAAGATCAGCGGCGAGGCGGCAGCGACGGCGTGGGCGCGCAGCGTGCCGGCGCTGACCCAGGTGCCGCTGTCGAGCTTGAAATCCTCGGTGACGCGGCCGTCGAAGACCAGGCCCTGGGCGGGATCGTTGTCGTCGATGAACTTGGCGGCGTCGCCCAGGCTGTAGAAACCTTCCTCGTCGAACGCGGCCTTGGTGAGGTCGGGACGCTTGTGATAGCCGGGCGTGACGGTCGGCCCCTTCACGCGCACTTCCATCTTCGTCCCGTTGGGCACGAGCTTGAGCGTGATGCCGGGGAGCGGCAGCCCGACCAGGCCGACGCGCTCGGTGATCCAGTGAACGACCGTGACGCCCTGGGTTTCGGTGGCGCCGTACATCGTGGTCATCGGGATGCGGTGGCCGGTGGCGGCGATGGCGAGAGCCTGGAAGCGCTCATAGATGTCCTGGCTGAGCGTGGCGCCGCCATAGCCGGCCATGCGCAGCTTGGCGAAGACATGGTCGCGCAGGCTGTCGTCGCGCTCCATCGCATCGCACAGCCAGCCGAAGGCGATGGGCGCGGTGCCGATGCCGAGCGGGACGATGTCGCGCAAGTTTCGGATGGTCTCGTCGAACATCCCCGGCAGCGGCTTGCCGGCATCGAGATAGATCGTGCCGCCGGCGTTGATCTGGCCGTTGAACCCGATATTGCCGGCGCTGATGTGGTTCCACGGCATCCATTCGAGGCTCTGCGGAATTTCGTCGGGATCGGCCGCCTCGGTGCGCAGCGCCTCCTGCGCCGCGATCACGGCGCACATCATGCGGTGGGTCTGCACCACGCCCTTGGGCATGCCGGTCGAGCCGGAGGTGAAGAGGTATTTCGCCGTCGTGTCGTGATCGATCTTGTCCAGCGCCCTGGCGACATCGGGACCGGCATTGGTGCGGATGAGGTCTTCATACGGCGTGGTCTGGCGGCCTTCGATCGGCATCACGGTGACGACCTCGACGCCGTCCAGCGGCAGCGCCGCCAGCGCGCGGGCGTAGAGCGGCCCCTGCTCGGCGAAGATCATCTTGGGCGCCGCGATACCGAAGACGTGCTTGAGCTTGGAATGATCGCCCGACATCAGCGAATAGGCGACCGAGACCGGCGCGACCGGCACGCCGGCGAACAGCGCCCCCAGCGTCATCGTCGCGTGCACGATCGAGTTGCCCGACAGGATCATCAGCGGCGTGTCGGCGTTCATGCCGCGCGTCAGCAATGCCTGCGCGATGGCGTTCGCGCGAGCGAACGCCTCACCATAGGTGATGAAGCGCCAGTCGCCGGTGCCGCCGCCGGGCAGCGGCACGCGCTCGCCGATGAAATTGCGATTGGGATGCCTGGCGGCGCGGTCGGCGAAGAGATGGGCGATGGAGCGGTGCAGTTCGCCGAGCTTGTGATTAGAGGCGATGTACACCGTGCCGTCGGGCTTTCGCTGCACGTCGATGTCCGGCGCCTTCTGCGGCAGCGGGCGGAACGGCGGCAGATCGGTGTTTTTCACCTGGACATTCATAGGCTTGCTCCCTGAGGCACGGAACTACACTTCCGGTCCGTAAATCATTATATTTCCCCGCGAGTCCCGGTATAATTGCCGGCGACACCGAGGTTACGTCATAGAGGACTTTTGGCGCATGCGCGGCAAAAGCGTGTTGCTAATCATCGGCGGCGGCATCGCAGCCTACAAGAGCCTGGAGCTCATCCGCGCGCTGAAATCCCGCGGCGCGGCGGTGCGCGCGATTCTGACGGCGGCGGCGGCGCAGTTCGTCACGCCGCTTTCCGTTGCGTCATTGTCGGGCGAGAAAGTCTTCTGCGATCTCTTCAGCCTGACCGACGAAGCGGAGATGGGGCACATCCAGCTGTCGCGTTCCGCCGACCTCGTCGTGGTGGCGCCGGCGACGGCCGACCTGATGGCCAAGTTCGCGAACGGCCTGGCCAACGATCTCGCCTCGACGGCGCTGCTCGCCACCGACAAGCCCGTGCTGATGGCGCCGGCGATGAATGTGCGGATGTGGCATCACCCGGCCACGCAGCGCAACCTCAAGACGCTGCGCGGCGACGGCGTGCTGTTCGCAGGTCCCAATGACGGCGAGATGGCATGCGGCGAGTTCGGGCCGGGCCGCATGGCAGAGCCGGGCGAGATCGCCGACGCCGTCGCGGCCTATTTCGAGGGCAGCGCCGGGACGCTGGCCGGGGTGCGCGCGCTGGTGACGGCGGGGCCGACGCAGGAGCCGCTCGATCCGGTGCGCTTCATCGCCAACCGGTCTTCGGGCAAACAAGGCTATGCCATCGCCGGCGCGCTGGCGCGGGCGGGGGCGCAGACCACGCTGGTGTCGGGACCGGTCGAGCTGGCGCCGCCGCCCGGCGTGACGCTGCTGAAGGTGACGACGGCGCGCGAGATGCTGGCGGCGTGCGAGGGCGCCCTGCCCGCCGACGTCGCGGTGATGACGGCGGCCGTCGCCGACTGGCGGCCGGACACCGCGGCCGACAATAAGATCAAGAAGGAGCGGGACACGGCGACGCCGTCGCTCCGGCTGGTCGAGAATCCCGACATCCTGGCGACGCTGGCGCGGCATGCGCGCCGCCCCGGGCTGCTGATCGGCTTCGCGGCGGAGACCGAGAACGTCATCGCGCATGCGCAGGCCAAGCTCGCCAAGAAGGGCTGCGACTGGATCGTCGCCAACGACGTCTCGCCGCACACCGGCGTCATGGGCGGCGACAAGAACACCGTGCACATCGTGACGGCGGGCGGCGTCGTCGACTGGCCGCAGCTCGACAAATCGGAAGTCGGGACGCGGCTGGCAGCGCGGATCGCGACGGCGCTGAAGGGGAACGCGGCGTGAAGGTCAACATCGTCCGCCTGCCGCACGCCTCGGACCTGCCGCTGCCCGCTTACGCGACCGACGGCGCGGCGGGCATGGATTTGCACGCCGCCATCGAGCGCGACATCGAACTGCAGCCAGGCAAATACGTCATCGTGCCGACCGGCATCGCGGTCGAGCTGCCTTCCGGCACCGAGGGCCAGGTGCGGCCGCGCTCTGGCCTTGCCGCCAAGCACGGCGTGACGCTGCTCAACGCGCCGGGCACGGTGGACAGCGACTATCGCGGCGAAGTGCGGGTCAACCTGATCAACCTCGGCGACGCGCCGTTCACCGTCACGCGCGGCATGCGCATCGCGCAGATGATCGTCGCCCGATTCGAGCAAGCCGAGCTCGTCGAGCGCCAGGCGCTCTCCGATACGGCGCGCGGCGCCGGCGGCCACGGCTCAACCGGTCTCCATACGAAGAAGCAAGCCTGATGCTGAAACTCTCGCGCAAAACCCTCCTGGCGCTCGAAGCGGTGATCGACATCGCCTTCAACGCGCGGCCCGAGCCGGTGCAGGCCAAGGAAATCACGGCGCGCCAGGGCGTGCCGCAGCGCTATCTCGAACAGGTGATGCAGCAGCTGGTCCGCGCCGGGGTCTTGAAGGGCGTGCGCGGGCCGCGCGGCGGCTACCGCCTCGCCAAGGAGCGGCGGCGCATCTCGGTGGGCGACGTGGTGCGCGTCGCCGAGAGCCTGGAGGACGAGGAGAGCGAGGCGATCGATCCGCGCAGCGAGCTGGGCATCCGCATCGTCTCGCCGCTGATCCAGACCCTGCAGGACGAAGTGATGGCGCGGCTGGACGCGATCTCGATCGAGGATTTGTGCCAGCGCGCGCGCAGCGCCGGCGTCGATTGCGGCGGCGGCACGAGCGCGGATTTCACGATCTAGGAGAGCACCATGGAACAGGGAAAGCCCGGACGCGGACGGATTTACGACTCCATCACCGAGACCATCGGCGATACGCCGCTGGTGCGGCTGCACCGCCTGCCCAAGGACGCCGGCGTCCAGGCGGACATCCTCTTGAAGCTCGAATTCTTCAATCCGATCTCGTCGGTCAAGGACCGCATCGGCGTCTCGATGATCGAGACGCTGGAGAAACAGGGCGTGCTGACCCCGGGCAAGTCGACGCTGGTCGAGCCGACCAGCGGCAACACCGGCATCGCGCTCGCCTTCGTCGCCGCCGCCAAGGGCTACAAGCTGATCCTGGTGATGCCCGAGACGA
>CAYXMO010000034.1:0-16767 GCA_964465935.1 uncultured Rhizobium sp. | reverse complement strand
GCTGGGCCGCCGCCGGCTGCCAGCCGGATGAGATGGGCATCGGACCGGTGTTCGCCGTGCCGCGCCTGCTCGAGCGCTTCGGCCTGAAGGTCGACGACATCGATCTGTGGGAGCTGAACGAGGCATTCGCCTCGCAGTGCCTCTACAGCCGCGACCAGCTGCACATCGATCCGGCCAAGTACAACGTCAATGGCGGCTCGATCGCCATCGGCCATCCCTTCGGCATGACCGGCGCGCGGCTGACCGGCCACGTCCTGCAGGAAGGCCGGCGCCGCAAGGCCAAATATGCCGTCGTCACAATGTGCATCGGCGGCGGCCAGGGCGGCGCGGGACTGTTCGAAGTGTTCAACTGAGAACAGTCTTAGCCGACTAGAGATGCAAAGGGCCGGGAGCGAAAGCTTCCGGCCCTATTGTTTGCTACGCGCCCGGCGCGTCGATATCGGTGACATACACCGCGTCTTCCGTGAAGAAATAGAGCTTGCTGCCGCGGCCGACGATGCGCGTGGCGACGACCGGCGCACCATCGCTCACGACGAAATTTACCTGTGTCATGTCGCCGGCACGGTCTGGGTCCAAGGTGCCGAAATAGCCGATATGCGGCGAGTCGTTGTATTGGCCGCTGAACAGCACGCGCGCGCCGGACAGCGCGAAGGCCTTGCAGCCGCGCACCGCCGTCGGACGAAAGGTCAGCGCGAAATCGCGCGACACGTTGCAGATAGGGAAGTCAGAATAGAAATAGATCGCCGCTTCGTCGCCACAGACGTTCAGCGCGTAGCAGTCGTCGATCGAAGCATGTCGCTCTTGCGGGTATTCCCAGAGCTTCTCGCCCGTTGCGTTGAAGCACACCAAACCGGCGGCGCCGATGGGCGGCAGGCCAGGATCGCTCCAGCCGAAATTACCGAAGACGCCCTCGTCGAAATAGCCGGCCCAGATGCGCCCCAGCGCGTCGACGGCGATGTTCTGGATGCCGTCCCCCAGCAGGAGGCGCGCAACGGCACCCGTCTTGGGGTCGATCACGGCGCCATTGCGGTCGAAATCGGTCTCGCTGCGCCACGAGCAGCGCGGCCCGGCGATCAGGATGCGCCCGTCGGGAAAGACGTCGGCCATCGGGAAGGTCAAATCCAGCGGCGGCAGGTCGATTGTCTGTGGGCCGGCGGCGCCCTCTGCGCCCACGCGTACAAGCCGCAGGCGTCGCGGCGTGTCCATTCTCGAGACCGGGAAGATGCCGATGCCTTGCTCCGTGCGCGCAGCGATCGCAGCGGCGCCATCCGGCTCGACGAACAGGAACAGCAGCGAACCGTCAGCGGCAACCGACTCCGAAACCGGCATGTAGCCATCGGATGCGATGGGCTTCACACAGATCTTGTGCAGCAGGAGGTCAGGCATCGCATCGGCAGCCTTCGAAAGCCTGCCTAACGTAAGCTTGCGGAGCGAGCGCGCAAGCTCTTAGCTAGGCAAAGTGACATTCGGAGTCCACCATGCGCTTTGGCATTTTCTACGAGCACCAGCTGCCCAAACCCTGGAACGAGGGCGACGAGGCGAAGCTGTTTCACGATGCGCTGGAGCAGGTCGTGCTCGCGGACAAGCTCGGCTACGACTATGCCTGGGAGGTCGAGCATCATTTCCTCGAGGAATATTCGCACTCCTCGGCGCCGGAGGTGTTCCTGTCGGCCTGCGCGGCGCTGACCAAGACGATCCGCGTCGGGCATGGAATCCGCCAGGTGATCGCCAATTACAATCATCCGGCGCGCACCGCCGAAGGACTGGCGACGCTCGACATCATCTCGCGCGGGCGGCTGGATTTCGGGATCGGCGAAGGCGCGACGCGGCTGGAACTGGGCGGCTTCGGCATTCCGGCTAAGGAGAAGCGGGCGATGGCGCTCGAAGCCGCCGAGCAGATCGCCAATATGATGACGATGAGCCCCTATCCCGGCTATGCGGGCAAGAGCTTCTCGTTCCCCTGCCGCAACGTGCTGCCCAAGCCGGTGCAGAAGCCGCATCCGCCGATGTGGATGGCGTGCACCAACCGCGACACGATCAAGGTCGCGGCGGCCAACGGCATCGGGGCGCTGGCGTTCTCCTTCGTCAATCCGGAAGAAGCGCGCAACTGGGCCGACATCTATTACGGCATCGTCAAGTCGGACGCGTGCGTGCCGATCGGGCACGCGGTGAACGCCAATATCGCGATGGTATCGAACTTCTCGGTGCACAAGGATCGCGCCGAAGCGATCCGGCGCGGCCAGGAAGGCTTCGAATTCTTCGGCTATGCGGTGAACGCGCTGGTGGCGCATGACGTGCGGCCGGGACGCTCGTCGCTGTTCGCGGACTTCCAGAAGAGCCGGACGCGGCAGGATGACGAGATCATCGCCGCGGCCGCCGGCGCGGCGCGCAACGCCAACGGTATCGGCACCCCGGACGACATCCGCGCCCATATCGAGGGCTTCCAGGACGCGGGCGTCGATCAGGTGATCTTCCTGCAGCAGGCCGGGCGCAACCGGCACGCCCATATCTGCGAGAGCCTGGAGCTGTTCGCCGCGCAGGTGATGCCGGGATTCAAGGCGCAGGTGGCGGCGCGCGAAGCGAAGAAGGCGGCGGAGCTGGCGCCCTGCATCGCCGCGGCGATGGCGCGCAAGAAATGGATGAAGCCGCTGACGGATGAGGAAATCCCGGTGGTGAAGGCCTCGGTGCAGCGGGCGCAAATCAACGCCGAGACGCGGTAGGATCAGAACCCCGTCACCGGAGCATCGATCTCGAACGGCTTGCCGCCGCGTTCCAGCGTCAGGTGCCTGGTCTCGCCCGGCTTGCCATGGAGCGCGCCAAGAAGCTCGCCGCGCGTCATCGCCGGGGTGTCGCGGCCGTCGATCTTCAGCAGCGTGTCACCGGGAAGCACACCGCTCACCGTGTCGGCGCCGTTCTTCTGCGCAACGCCGGCGACGGTCGTGATCCCTTTCCAGCGCGCCAGCACGAGACCGACCTGATCGAGTTCATGGGTGTCGAGCGGTGCCTGCTGCTGCCAGTAGGACATGCGGTTCGGGTAGTCGATGGTGAGGCGGAAGCTTTTGAGCACATTGCCCGCCAGCATGCCGTCCACCGGCTCGCCGGCCTTGCCCGAATAGAGCCTATCCCAGAACAATCCGGTCACGACGTCGCCGAGCATTCCCGGCATGCTCATGTCGAGAACCCCCAAATGCTCCAGCACCAGCCCGCCGAGCACGGCGCGCGGGATCGTGACGACCAGCGAGCCGGCGTCGGTCGATTGCTGGGTGAGATTGGCCTCGCCGACCCCGCCCCTGGCGCGCAGCCGGCCCGGATGCGCGGCCAGCAGCGGCGCGGTGTCGCGCAGCACACTGTAGCTGCCGCCATCGTCGATGACGAAGACATGAGGAGCGCCGTCGATCGTTGCGTCGACCATGGCGAAACCCGTCTTCGGATTGACGCGGATCGGGACGGGTGTGCCCTCGGGCTTGAGCGTGCCCGGCTGAGCCAGCGTCAGGGTGCGGGCGCCGTAGTCGAACACGACCTGAAAATGCTGGAGCAAGCCGGGCGGGATCACCGCTTCCACCGGCAGCGGCGCCGCGAAATCCGCCATCGCGCCGCCAGGGCCCTCTGCCGCCTGCCGCGCCGTCGGTTGCTTGGCGAACGGATTGAGGCTGATCGTCATGGCGTTCGACAGCGTCTCGGGCATCGCGGCGGCGCCGTCGACAGCGATGTCCGTCGCGCCGAATTTCATATGCAGGGGCCGGCCCGGGCGCGGATCGAGTTCGCGGAACAGCGCATTGGAGAACGTCAGGCCGCCCTGCCCCTGGTTGACGAACGCCAACACCTTGCGTTCCGTGCCGTCGGGGCGGACGAACGCGACCTCGACGAAGACGCGATTGTCGTCGAGCCGGAACGGCACGGTCGCGGACGGCGGCGACGGCGGCGCCAGCGTCACGCCGCCCGACATGTCGGCGACGGGCGGCAGGTGCACGCATCCCGCCAAGGCGCAGAACAGCAGCGCGCAAAGCGCGTTTTTCCTATCCGGCATCGGCTTGGTCCTTTCAGCTCGCCTTTTTCAGGCGCGGTCTTCGTTCGTCGGGCACGAATTCGAGCAGATCGCCCGGCTGGCAATCGAGATGGCGGCAGATCGCGTCCAGCGTCGAGAAGCGGAAGCCGCGCACCTTGCCCGACTTCAGCAGCGACAGGTTGGATTCGGTGATGCCGATGACGCGCGCCAATTCGTTGGAGCGGATTTGGCGCTTGGCCATCATGACATCGAGACGGACGACGATAGCCATCAGATGAACGAGTCCTTTTCCTGTTCGATCTCGCGGCCGAATTCCATCACCTGGGCGATGGCGAAGACGATGAGGCCGAGGATCAGGGCATAGAGGAAAATCATCTGCGCCCAAGCCTTGTCGGTGCCGCCCACCATCTGGAACATCATGTTGGCGACGAATTTCGAGATCGGCCAGATCACAAGCCAAAGGCCGATGCGCTTGAGGTGCATCGCGTTCTGCTGCGCGAAGACGATGCCGCGGGCATAAAGCGCGAACAGGCCGCGCAAGTGCCAGCAGATCAGAATCACCGGCGCAGTCGCCATGCAGATATTCACGAAGCCTACGAAATGCGTGATGAAGGGTTGCGCCGAGAAGCGGATCATGCCGGGGATGTCGCGGGGCTCGCCGGGGAAGGCGACGTTGGCGCCCTCCGCACCGACCAGGACGTGATTGGCGTAGAAGAAGATCACGACGAAGGCGGCGAGCGCCCACAGCAGCGACAGGCCGATCATGACATTGCATAGCCAGGCGATGCCGCGGCTCAAGCGCAGCAGGCGGCGATGCGGCCGCGCCGGTTCGGGCTGTTGCGCTTCGTAGGACGAGAACTCGACGACATTGGCCATGGCCGCATCCTCCAGCCGGATGCGGATTCAGTAGAACGGCAAATACTTTCTGTCAAACAGAAAATATCTGCTGCGATACAGGGATTACTTCGCGAGCGCCTCATAGGTGGCGCGCTGGAACATCGGCAGCGCGAGGCGGCCGCCCATGCGCTGGCCGGCCGCAAGGTTGGCGAGCGCGCCGGGCTCCAGCGGCATCGAGTTCTGGATCAGGTAGATCATGATCATGTCGTTGGCCGGATCGGCCTGCCACCAGGTGCCGAAGGCGCCGGGCCAGCCGAAGCTGCCGACGCCGCCCATGCCGAGGAAGCCGAGCTTCTCCGGCGCGTCGATCACGCTGACGCCGAGCCCGAAACCCATGCCGGCCCACATCGGAATGGCGCCGAGGAACGGAATCTCACGCTGCGCCGGGGTGAGACGGTTGGTGCACATCAATTCGACGGTCGCGGCTTTCACCAGGCGCGTGCCGTTCAGCTCGCCCTTGTTGAGCATCATGCGGGCGAATTTGAGATAGTCGTCGGCGGTCGAGATCAGCCCGCCGCCGCCGCCGCAGAACGCCGGGGCTGAGTCGTATTGCTTGAACGGCAGCGGTTCGAGCACGTTCTTTTCGGCGTTCATGCGATAGACGACGGCGGCACGGGCGCGCTTTGCCGGCGGGACGTAGAAGTCGGTGTCGCTCATGCCGAGCGGCGCGAAGATGCGCTGCATCAGGAAATCGCGGAACGGCATGCCGGCGATGCGCCCGGCCAGGAAGCCGAGCACGTCGGTGGAATGGCTGTAATGGAAGCGCTCGCCGGGCTGATAGAGCAGCGGCATGGTCGAGAGCGCCTTCATCCACTGGTCGGCGCCCATCTCGCCGTTCAGCACGTCGCCGAGCACACGCTGATATTCGTGCGCGATGGGCCCCAAGGAGGAGAAGCCATAGGCGAGGCCCGAACGGTGGGTGAAGATGTCGTCGAAGGTGATCGCGCGCGCCGCCGGCACGGTGTCGGCGAGCGGACCCTGCGCGTCCTTCAGCACCTTCATGTCGGCGAATTCTGGCGCGAACTTCGCAATCGGATCGTCGAGCTTGAACTTGCCCTCTTCCAGCAGCATCAGCGCCGCGATCGAGGTGACCGGCTTGGTCATCGAGGCGATGCGGAACAGCGTGTCGCGCTCCATCGGCAGCTTCTTCTCGAGGTCGCGGTAGCCCAGGGTGAGAAGCTGCGCGATCTCGCCGTGGCGGAAGGTCAGCGTGACGAAGCCCGAGAGGTCGCCGGCATCGGCGATGGGCTGCAGCGTCGGCGCGATCTTGGCGAGACCCTCGGCGGAAAAGCCCTTCGGGTTGGTGACGACCTTGTCCATGTCTTAAGTCCCCTAGTTCTGCAGCGCGATGGGCCGGACCTGCCGGTTGAGTTCCGCTAGGAAAACTTCGGGCATGGTCATCAGCGCAGAATGCCCGCCACCCTTCAGAAGGGCAAATGCCTTTTGCGGCGCGTCGATGGTGTCGAACCACGTCTTGGCGAGGTCGGCGGGCGTGGTGAGGTCGTGGTCGCCGTTGAAGACGAACATCGGCACGTCGAAACGCGGACCGAGCTTGCGCGCGTCGTAGCTCAGGAGTTCGTGATAGAGCGCTTCGCCGGCGAAATCCTTGCCCTGGAAGAAGTCATAAATGTCCTTGAGCGAGACGTCCGGCGAATAGAGCACGACGGGCGTCATGCGCGACTGGAAGTCGCGTTCGGTCGCCGTCTCGAAGCGGTTCTGGATCGTGCGTTCGACATCGAGATCGGCTTCGGACTTGTACGGTGGCGGGCCGACGGATTTGAGCTTGGCGATGCCGTCGGCATCATGCGCCGCCACAAGCTTCGCCAGCAGTCGGGCGTAGAGGATCTCTTCCTTCTCCTCCTTGGCAACGACCTGGCCGGTGCCGACATAGGCGCTGAACAAGCCGGGATCGGCCTTGACCATCAGCACGCCCAGCTCGCTGCCCCAGGAATGGCCGAGCAGGACCAGCTTCTTCTTGTGCAGATGAATGAGCAGATATTGCGACAGCTCGATACCGTCCTTGACCATGCGGGCGACCGTCATCGGCTGTTCGTTCGCGCCATTGCGGCCATAGGTCCTGCCCGAACCGCGCTGGTCCCATTGCACGACGACATAGTCCTTCTCCCAGCTGCGGAAGACCGGCGCGAGCTGGCTCGTCGCGCTGCCGGGGCCGCCATGGAGGATCAGAATGACGGGATTGGCGCGGTCGCGGCCGCGGATCGTCACCCATTGTTCGATGCCGCCGATGCGGACGAAGGACTTCTCGTCGATGCCGTTCGGCGTGGTGATGGCGGCGGCGCGCACGTTGTCATGCTGGCGCCAAGCGCGGTAGCCGAGGAAGCCAAGCACGGCGATCGCCGCGGCGACGAGCAGAAGTAACAGTCCGCGCACTGCCATTTTCAACATGACGCCCCTCAACCTGCCCGGAACCGTATCGGCCTTCCCGAGGTCGCCGCTTCGACCGCGCGCATGATGCTTTCGGCATCGAAACCGAAATGGCGGTAGAGGTCGGCGATGGTGCCGGTCTGGCCGAAGGCGTCGACGCCCAGGCTCTCGACGCGGTGGCCGACGACGCCGCCGAGCCAGGACAGCGCCGCCGGATAACCGTCGACGATCGTGACGATCACCGCATCGCGCGGCACGCGCGCGAGCAGCGTCTCGATGTGCGAGGGCTGGCTGAGACGGCCTTGCTGGCGGTGCTTGGCGCCGCGGCGCCATTCCGTATACAGACGATCCACCGAGGTGAGCGCCAGGACGCCGACGCCGCTGCGGTCCTCCGCCATCAGGCCGGCGGCGGCGATCACCTCCGGCGCGGCCGCGCCCTGGTAGGCAAGGACGACGCGGGTGCTGCCCGACGGCTCGGCCAGCCAGTAGCCGCCGGCGATGATGTCGCGCTTGGCGGCAGCGTCGAGCGTTCGCGTCAGCTGCTCGATGCTGCGGGTGGTGAGGCGCAGATAGACCGAGCCGCCCTGTTCCTCGCTGCCCGCGCCCTCGCGCTGGATGTGCTCGAAAGCCCAGCGCAGGATGACGGCGAGCTCGTCGGCATAGGCCGGCTCGTAAGAGGTGAGGCCGGGCTGCGCCATCCCGATCAGCGGCGTGCCGATCGACTGGTGCGCGCCGCCCTCCGGCGCCAGCGCCACGCCGCTCGGCGTCGCGACGAGGATAAAGCGCGCGTCCTGGTAACAGGCATAGTTGAGCGCATCGAGGCCGCGGGCGATGAAGGGATCGTAGAGCGTGCCGACGGGCAGCAAGCGCGTGCCGAACAGGCTGTGCGACAGGCCGAGCGCCGAGAGCAGCAGGAACAGGTTCATCTCGGCGATGCCGAGCTCCATGTGCTGGCCGCCGGCGCTGAACTCCCAGCGCTGCGCCGACGGGATCTTCTGGTCGCGGAACGCGTCGCCTTGCGCGTTCACGCCGAACAGGCCGCGCCGGTTCACCCAGGCCCCGAGATTGGTGGAGACCGTGACGTCCGGCGAGGTGGTGACGATGTGCTGCGCGAAGTCCGATTGGGCGCGGCCGATCTCGTTGAGCAGGTTGCCGAACGCCGCTTGCGTCGAGGTCGTCCTCTGCGGCGGCAGCGCCAGCTCGCCGGGGATGGCGATGCGCGGTGCGCTTAGGCGGCGCTCGGCGTCTTGCGCGAACGGCACGTTGTCGAGGAAGGCCTGAAGCTGCTCGGGCGCGGCCGCGAGGCCTTCGAACTTGTCCCATTCCTTGCCTTCGCCGATGCGCATCAGCGCGCGCAGCTGCGCCATCTGCGCTTCGTTCATCAGGCCGGCATGGTTGTCCTTGTGGCCGGCGAGCGGCAGGCCGAAACCCTTCACCGTGTAGCAGAGAAAGCAGACCGGCCGGTCGTGATCGATGCTCTGGAAGGCTTCGAGGATGGAGCCGACGTCGTGGCCGCCCAGATTGCTCATCAGCGCCGCGAGCTCGGCGTCGCTGCGTTTGCCGATCAGCGCCGAGACGTCGCCCTGATCGCCCAGATCGTCCATAAGGCGCTTGCGCCAGGCCGCGCCGCCCTGGAAGGTCAGCGCCGAATAGAGCTGGTTGGGCGCGCCGTCGATCCAGGCTTTCAGCTTGCCGCCGCCGGCTTCCGCGAACGCCGCTTCCTGCAGCTTGCCGTATTTGAGCACGACGAGGTCCCAGCCCATCGCCTGGAACAGCTTCTCGAAGCGGGTGTGGAGGTCCTCGCGCACCACGGCGTCGAGGCTCTGGCGGTTGTAGTCGATGATCCACCAGGTGTTCTTGAGCCCGAACTTCCAGCCCTCCAGCAGCGCTTCGTAGATATTGCCTTCGTCGAGCTCGGCATCGCCGACCAGCGCGATCATGCGGCCCTTGCGGCGGCCGTTCGCCCAGCCATGGGCGTGGATGTAATCCTGCACCATGCTGGCGAAGGCCGTGACCGCGACGCCGAGGCCGACCGAGCCGGTGGAGAAGTCGACGTCGTCGGTATCCTTGGTGCGCGATGGATAGGACTGCGCCCCGCCATAGGCGCGGAAGGCTTCGAGCTTGTCGCGGCTCTGCTTGCCGAGCAGGTACTGAATGGCGTGGAACACCGGCGAGGCATGCGGCTTCACCGCGACGCGGTCCTCGGGCTTGAGCACCGCGAAGTAAAGCGCGGTCATGATGGTGGCGAGCGACGCCGACGACGCCTGATGCCCGCCGACCTTGAGGCCGTCGCCGCTGTCGCGCAGGTGGTTGGCGTTATGCACGGTCCAGCTCGCCAGCCAGAGCACCTTGCGCTCGAGCTCGGCGAGGAGGGAGAGGTCGGTGCTCATCCTACCTCCCCCTCGTGGGGAGGTCGGAGCGCGCAGCGCTCCGGGTGGGGGGCGGCGGCGAGGCTCTTACGATTGCCTCAACGACGCTATCGAGATTCTCGATCACCTCGACGTTCGAGAATCGCAGCACTTTGTAGCCCTCATGTTGAAGCAGTGCGTCACGGGCGGCATCGCGGCGGCGGTTGTCTGCCAGGCCATGCTGGCTGCCATCGAGTTCGACCACGATCTGCGCGGCATGTTCGACGAAGTCCAAAATGTACGCACGGAACGGCGCCTGACGCCGCCAGTGGTATTCCGCGCGCTTGAATTCGCGCAGCTTCCACCAGAGGCGCTTCTCACACTCCGTCGCGTGACGGCGCAGATCGCGGGCGCGATCGATGATCCCGGCTTTGAGCGTTCGACGCATCGGCAATTGTAGCGCGGAGAGGTCCCCCACCCTAGCCCTCCCCACAAGGGGGAGGGGATTCCAGTTGCGCCGCGGCGAGAGCGGTATCTACGCCGCCAAATTCATCATGTCTTCGAAGTTGCGGCGGTAGAAACGCTCTTTCGCCGTATCCGAAATCCCTTCCATCGTCTCGTCGAATTTGCGGATCGGGTCCTTGCCGCCTTCGGGGTGCGGATAATCGCTCGAGAACAGGAACAACTCCTCGCCGGCCTCGCGGATCATGTGGCCGATGTCCTCGCCCGGGAACGGCGTGAAGCGCACCTGGCGGCGGATGTAGTCGGACGCCTTCAAGGACAGCGTGCCGACCTGCGGATCGCTCTTCTTGAACATGCGCTGGCCAGCGTCCAGCGAGCGCAGGAAGTGCGGCACCCAGCCGGCGCCGAGCTCGATCGCCCCGCCCTTCAGCTTGGGATGGCGCTCGAACACGCAGTCGAACACCATCGCGGAGAGGAACATCTGCGCCGCGAAGCTGATCGTCATGTAGTCCTTGACGCGCAGATTCTCGCCGCCGCCGAGCCAGTCGGTCGGACGCGGCAGGCCGTTGTTGTCGTAGGCCTTGTTGAGCACGCGCGTGCCGCCGCCGATGTGCAGCATGAACGGCAGGTCGAGCTCGACCATGGTGCGCCACACCGAGTCGAGATCGCCATGGCCGGGCGAGCGCTCGCCGGCCGGCGAGGCGTTGATCCAGATCGCCTTGTTGCCGAATTTGTGCGCGTTGCGGATTTCCTCGACCGCAAGCTCGGGGGTGTCGAGCGGCACCACCGCGATGCCCATCAGGCGGCTGTCGCCGGCGCAGAAATCGCCCATGGCGCGGTTGTGGGCGCGGGCGCCGCCATAGCGGAGCTTGGCGTCCTTCTCCGAGGCGAACTGGGTCTGCGCGAAGGTCGAGAACACGAGCTGGCGCGCGAAGCCGAGATCGTCGAGCGCCTTGCGCCGGTCGTCCTTGTCGAAGGCGCCATACGCGGCCCAGCCCTTGGAACCGCCGATGATGTTGGCGCGCTGCTCGGCCACCACCGCGGCGTCGAGACGTGCCGCCTGCGCCTTGCCGATCGCCTTCTCCGCCATGCGGCCGGCGCCGCCGAGTTTCAGGCCCGGGAGCGCATCGCGAATGTCGGGGTCGGCGAAGGATTTCAGCCAGTCGAAAGTTTCCATGATGTGGCTGTCCGCATCGCACATGATGCGCGTTCCGGCGTATCCCATGACGTTTTCTCCCGCGGCTGCTTCTTGTCGTTCTTCGAATTGTGGGTATGGCACGGCGGCCCGTCAACAGGGTTGCCGTAGGGTGAGGAATTGTCCTTGAATTCCTTGTTGTTTCCGGCCACAGAGGGGCTCAGCGTGACGGCAGCGCGAGGAGCGGCGGGACATGGCTTTTGAAGGACTCATGACGGGCAAGCGTGGCCTCATCATGGGCGTCGCCAATAACCGCTCCATCGCCTGGGGCGTCGCCGAAGCATTGCACAAGGCGGGCGCCGAACTCGCGTTCTCCTATCAAGGCGACGTGTTCAAGAAGCGCGTGGTTCCGCTGGTCGAGCCCTTGAAGCCGGCGGCGATGATCGATTGCGACGTCTCCAATCAGGGCTCGATCGACGCGGCGTTCGACCAGTTGAAGACGGTGTGGCCGTCGCTCGACTTCGTGGTGCATGCCATCGGCTTCTCCGACAAGGACCAGCTCGACGGCCGCTATGTCGACACCACGCCGGAGAATTTCCGGATGACGATGGACATCTCCTGCTATTCGTTCACCGCGGTGGCGCAGCGCGCCGAGAAGATGATGACCCATGGCGGTTCGATGGTGACGCTGACCTATTACGGGTCGGAGAAGGTCATGCCGCACTACAACGTGATGGGCGTGGCCAAGGCGGCGCTGGAGGCGAGCGTGCGCTACATGGCCGAAGACCTCGGCAAGAAGAACATCCGCGTCAATTCGATCTCGGCCGGCCCGATCAAGACGCTGGCGGCGAGCGGGATCGGCGACTTCCGCTATATCCTGAAGTGGAACGAGTACAACTCGCCCTTGCGCCGCAACGTGACGATCGAGGAAGTCGGCAATTCGGCGCTGTACCTGCTGTCCGACATGGGAAAGGCGGTGACCGGCGAGTGCCTGCATGTCGATGCCGGCTATCACGTCGTCGGCATGAAGGCGGTCGACGCGCCCGACATCGCGGTCGCCAAGAGCGAATGACGCTCGCGCTCGCGGACGGCCTGACGCTCTACTTCGCGCGTCACGGACAGACCGAGGCCAATGTCGCCGGACGGTTCCAAGGCCATACCAGCGACACGCCGCTGACCGATCTCGGCGTCAGCCAGGCAGGCGCACTGGCGGCGATCCTGAAGACCGCCGTGCCCGATCCGGGCGCCCTCGCCTATGTCGCGAGCCCGCTGCATCGCGCCCAGCGCACCATGCAGATCGTGCGCGCGGGACTGGCGCTGCCGCTGGACGGCTACACGACCGATCCGCGCCTGATCGAGATCGATCTGGGCGCCTGGGACGGGCTGACGGCGGACGAGGCCCAGGCGAAATTCCCCGACGCTTATGCGGCGCGCAGCGCCGACAAATGGAACGTCCGCGTGCCGGGCGGCGGCGAGAACTACGCTTCGGTGGCGCGGCGGGTGACGAGCTTCGTCCAGGACTTGCGCGCCGACACCTTCGCGGTCAGCCATGGCGCGGCGACGCGCATCCTGCGCGGGCTGTTCGCCGGGCTGAGCTGGCAGCAGATGTCCGATCTCGACGAGCCGCAGGGCTGCGTGTTCCGCGTGCGTGGTAGTGTGGCCGAGCGACTCGATCCGCCGTGACGCGATGTCCGATTTCCGGTCTCTCACGCTCTACGTCGTCCGCCATGGCGAGTGCGAGCACAACGCCGCCGGCTGGGCCTGCGGCCATGACGACACGCCGCTGACGGCGCGTGGCCGCGAGCACGCGCGCGCCAATGGCCGGCTGCTGGCCGAGATCGCCGGCGACCTCACGGCGCTCGATTTCTACGCCAGCTCGCTGCACCGGACCTGCTGCACGATGGAACTGCTGCGCGAGGCGGCGGGGCTGCCGGCAACCGGATACCGCGCCGACCGGCGGCTGATGGAGGGCGATCTGGGAGAGCACACGCGCCTGCCGGCGCCGGAAATGATCCGGCTGTCCCGTGACTCCGGCGATCCCTGGAATTTCCCGCGCCCGGACGGCGAGAGCGTCGCGGACATCCATGCCCGGGTCGGCCGCTTTCTGGCGACCCTGACGCGCGACAGCGTGATCGTGACCCATGCCGGAACGGCGATGGTCCTGCGCGCGCACTATTTGAAGCTTTCGCCTGCGGAGGCATTGGGCTACCACATTGGCAATGCTGGCGTGGTGCGACTGTCGATGGGGACGGAAGCACTGTTCGGCAACTAGTCCAGGCAATGTCGCACAACAGCTTCGGCCACCTGTTCCGCGTCACGACCTTCGGTGAGAGCCATGGGCCGGCCATCGGCTGCGTGATCGACGGCTGCCCGCCCGGGATCGCGTTGACGCAAGCCGACATCCAGGCCGATCTCGAACGGCGGCGGCCGGGGCAGAGCAAGTTCGTCACCCAGCGCCAGGAGCCGGACACGGTGAAGATCCTGTCCGGCGTGTTCCAGGACGAGCGCATGGCGGCCCAGGTGACGACCGGGACGCCGATCGCGCTCTTGATCGAGAACGTCGACCAGCGCAGCAAAGACTACAACGAAATCCGCGACAAGTTCCGCCCCGGACACGCCGACTACACCTATCTCGCCAAATACGGCGTGCGCGACTATCGCGGCGGCGGGCGGCAGAGCGCGCGCGAGACGGCGACCCGGGTCGCGGCCGGCGCGGTGGCGCGCAAGGTGCTGGCGTCGCTCTATCCGAACGTCTCGGTGCGCGGCGCGCTGGTGCAGATGGGCGTCATGGACATCCAGCCGAAGAATTGGGACTGGGACGAGGTCGCGCGCAATCCGTTCTTCTGCCCCGACGCCGGCGCCGTCGCTCCGTGGACGGAATATCTCGAAGGCGTGCGCAAAGCCGGCTCGTCCGTCGGCGCCGTGATCGAAGTGGTGGCGGAGGGGATTCCGGCCGGACTGGGCGCGCCGATCTACGCCAAGCTCGACGGCGACCTCGCGGCGGCGATGATGAGCATCAACGCGGTCAAGGGCGTGGAGATCGGCGACGGCTTCGCCGCTGCAGCGCTGAGCGGCGAAGAAAACGCCGACGAGATGCGCGCCGGCAATGACGGCAAGCCCCGCTTCCTCGCCAACCATGCCGGCGGCATCCTGGGCGGCATCTCGACGGGGCAGCCCATTGTTTGCCGCTTCGCGGTCAAGCCGACCTCGTCGATTCTTTCGCCGCGGCTGACGGTGGACGTGAACAATGCCGAGACCGACATCCAGACCAAGGGCCGCCACGATCCCTGCGTCGGCATCCGCGCCGTGCCGGTGGGCGAAGCGATGATGGCCTGCGTGCTGGCGGATCATGCGCTGCGGCAGCGGGCGCAACGCGGCTAGAACGGCCAGCCGAAGGCGAAGACGAACGCGCATGGAACAAGGACGACCAGGCCGACGGCGATCTCGCCGTCGGCACGTCGCACGAGCGCATCACGTCCGAATTTCTCGATGTACTCGCCCCAAAACCGGCGGTTGCCCAGCGCAAACCGGTCCGGACCGCCGACCGGCCAGCCCCACATATCGTATTGCCGATCGGGCGGATTGACGCCGTTGAGCCGCGCGATCATTTTGAAGCTGCAGATCGTGGTCCGGATGCCCAGTATCGCGCCGCCGATCATAAAGACTCCCGCCGCTATGCCGCGAAAAACGTCGGGGCCTATCGCCACCGCGGCAGCTGCGCGGCGACCGATGCGCCGATGGAGAGTTGCGGTTCCGACGGGTAAGCCTGAATCTCCGCTTCCTTGCGGCTGACGCAGGCCTGCACCGCGGCGGCGAGCGCGGGGAAATCGCCGACGCCGCCGACCGAGCGCAGCCAGCAATCGTCGAAGAAGGTGTAGTGGTCGTTGTCGCCGCAACCGAAGGATGGGCGGTCCGGCCGCGCCGCGGTCATCACGAAGCGGTTGGGGCCGCGCAGCGCATCGACGAAGACGCCGGAGTAGCAGGCGACGACGAAGACGACGGTCGGACGGCTGCCGCAGGCATTGTCGAGCATGCCGGCGAGCGCGTTGGGCGCCAGCGTGCCTTCGCCCAGCACCATGCCGTCGGGCGAGCCATGGCTGGTGAGATAGGCGAAGCAGCCGCCGGTGGTCCGGTTGGAGAGGTCCCACAGCTCGTTGGCGATGGTTTGCTTGTCGGCGCGGTCGGTGCCGGGATGGCTGGCGGGAGCGACCGAGAACTGCACGAGGTTGTCCGGCGAAAAGCCGAGGCGCAGCAGATCGGCGGCGACGTCGTGACGGCCATTGTCGAACACTTCGGACGGCGCGCCGGAGTGCGAGTGGTTGTCGGCGGACACCACGATGGCGGCCCAGTCCGAGAAACCGGCCGCCGCGGCGGCGGTGGAAACGGCCATGGCGCACAGCAGCGCCGACGCGACTTTCAGAACCTGCATGAACGTCCCCACGCCCGCCGCGCCTATCTCGTGAACGCGGCCACCAGCTCAATATGCGACGACCAGAGAAATTGGTCCACGGGGGTGACGGTTCCGGCGCGGTAGCCGCCATCCGCCAGGATGCGGGCATCGCGGGCGAAAGTGGCGACGTCGCAAGAGACATAGGCGAGGCGCGCCACTTTGGAGCGGACAAGTTCACGCGCCTGTGACTGCGCCCCGGCGCGCGGTGGATCGAGGGCAACGGCGTCGAACTTGTTCAATTCCGGCGGCGTCAGCGGCAGCTTGAAGAGGTCGCGCCTGGCGATGGTTACCGGCTTGAGGCCGCTGGTGCCGCGTGCCGCGGCGGCAAGCGCCTCCAGCGGCGATTGCTCGCGCTCGACGGCGTGGACCTTGGCGTGCTCGGCAAGCGGCAGCGAGAAGGTGCCGCAGCCGGCGAACAGGTCGACGACGGACTTGGCACCCGTCATCGCGGCGGCAATGCGGCTGCGCAACGCCGCCTCGCCCTCGCGCGTCGGCTGGAGGAAGGCTTCCGGCGGGAGCTTCACCTGCGCCTTGCCGAAACGCAGCGACGGCGCGGCGCTCTCGAAAGCCAGCGCGCCGTTCCAGGTGAGGCGGATGGCCTTGAGCGCGGGCGCAGCCTTGCCCAGCGCGGCGGTGAGCGCCGGCGTCAGCTTCATGCCGGAGCGCAAGGCGATGTCGAGGCCGTTGTCCGCCTCGGTGACATGCGCCTCGGCATGCTGGCCGCCCACGAACAGGCGGGCGAAGGTGTCGCGCAGCCGCGGCACCAGCGCGGCCAGCGCCGGCGTCAGCACCAGGCACTCGCGCATGTCGACGATGGCGTGGGACCTGAGCGCGTGAAAGCCGACCTCGACCGCGTCGCCGCTATGCGCGATCTTGAACACCGCGCGGCGGCGGGTGCCCGGCGGCACCGCAACCACGTCCGCGACGTCGGCCGCGACGCCGGCATTGTTCAGGGCACGGACGACCGTGTCGCGCTTGGCGGCGCGGTATTGCGTTTCCGGCACATCCTGGAGCGTGCAGCCGCCGCAGCTTCCGAAGTGGCGGCAGAGCGGGCTCACACTTTCTTCGCGGCGATCAGGTATTC
>CAYXMO010000033.1:0-17392 GCA_964465935.1 uncultured Rhizobium sp. | reverse complement strand
GCCGAGGCGCGGAGCGGCGGCGCGGCGGCGGCGCGGCGGCTGTTCGACAGCGGCCGCTTCCTGCACCGCGGCGAGATCGGCGCGCCGGATGGCATGACGGCGGCGGAATTTCACGCCGCGCTGGCGCGCGAGATCAAGGCCAAGCTGACCTTCTACGCGCGTCCCGAGGCGCGCGCGATCCGCGACGGCTGGCGGCACAACGAGGTCTTCCACAGCCGGACGCCGGCACTGACGGCGCTACGCGCGCTGCTGGAGCGGGAGATCGCGGACTATGCCGCGGCGCTGCCGCAGGGCGAGGACCATCCGTTCGCCGCCGCGCGGCCGGCGCAGCTTAGAGTGGAAGGCTGGGCCGTCGTCTCGGATGGCAGGACGCATCACACGCCGCACATCCATCCCGACGCCTGGGCGACCGGCGTGTTCTATGTCGTGCAGCCGCCGGTATCGCGCGCCGGAACGCGCGGCTGGCTGCGCATCGGGCCGCCGCCGCAGACCGGACTGGGTCCGGCGCAGGGCTGCGACACGATACTGGTCGAGCCCAAGCCCGGAGCCTTCGTGCTGATGCCGGCTTATTTCTTCCACGACACCGAACCGATGGGCGTCGACGAAGAACGCATCTGCATCGCGTTCGAGATTCTCGCGGCGCGCGATGTCACCATCCGCGCCGCGCAGACCGGGGAAGCGGCGGCGCTGAGCGCGCTGTGCCTGCGCTCCAAGGCGCATTGGGGCTATGACGCGGAGTTTCTGCGGCTGTCGGCGGCGGCGCTGACGATCTCGCCGGCGCTGATCGGCACCGGGCGCGTGCTGGTGGCGGAACGGGACGGCACGCTGCTCGGCATGGCGTCGCTCGATCCGCTGCAAGACGGTGCGTGGGATCTGCTGCACATGTTCGTCGATCCGGCGGCGATCGGCAGCGGCGTCGGCGCGCTTCTGTTCGGCGCCATCGCGGCGCTGGCGCGGGCGCAAGGCGGACAGCGGCTCTCGATCCAGGCCGATTCGCTTGCCGAGGCGTTCTATCTCAAGATGGGGGCGCGGCGTGCCGGCGAGGCGCCGTCGGAGAGCGTGCCGGGGCGGATGCTGCCGATGCTCGACTACGCCCTGGCGTGAGCGCGCAGTTTTAGCGAAACGGTTTTGCCTTCGTTAACGCAAGTTCCGCGCGCCGCGGAACGCATCGCCGGCGCGCCGCTTTTCGTCTTCGCAACGAGAAGATCGACGGAGACGGATGATGGGCCGGGACGGACGTATTGCTTACGATGCCGACGGGTTGGAGACGATGTTTGCGGACCTGCCGCCGGCGGGAACCCGCTGGGTGCCGCGGCGCAAGGCGCAGGTGGTCTTGGCGGTGCGCGGCGGCGTGATCAGCTTGGACGAAGCGTGCAACCGCTATGCCTTGACGGTGGAGGAGTTCCTGTTCTGGCAGCGCGCCGTGGACAAATACGGCCTTGCCGGCCTGCGCGCGACGCACGCCCAGGAATACCGCGCGCGGCGCTAAGTCCCCTTGTGCCAGCTGGCGCGGATGTTCTGCGAGAAGGCGCGCGACAAGAGCGGATGCAGGTCCGGGGCCAAGGCGCGGAACTGCTCCAGCGACATGTCGAGGGCGCTGCGGCCGATATTGTTGACGTCGTCGAAGAACCAGGTGCGGGCATAGACCATGTACATGATCGGGCGCACCAGGGCGCCGCCGTTCGGCAGGCCGGTGTGCATGGTGCGGTAGTCGAGCAGGACGCAGTCGCCGCGCTGGAACGGCACGCTGGCGGCGGTCTCAGGCCGCGGCTGAACGGCTTCGGGCCAGCGGTGCGAGCCCGGCCAGATCGCGGTCGGGCCGGTCTGCGCGTCGACGTCGATCAGCGGCACCGCGACGTTGACGGCATAGAGCGGAACCGCGCGGCTGGCCTCGGCGTCGTAGAACAGATAGCGGTGGTCGCGGTGCGGATGCTGGACCTCGGCGCCGGGATGCGAGACCACGACGGTCAGGCTGGAGAGGCGCATGTCGTCGCCGAGCCGGTCGCTCAGGAATTTGCGCAGCAGCGGGTTGGCGAAGACCGCGGGATCGGCATAGACGCCAGTCATCGCCATGGCGATGTCGAAGCGGCCTTCGCCGACTTCCAGCACCGGATTGGGCGGCGGCGCGAACGCCATGCGCTTCATCGCAGCGGCGTCGGCGGCGCCGTAGCGGGCGCGGTATTCGCCGTGCAGCGCGTCGATCAGCGCGACGTCGAAGGCACCACGCAGCAAGACGCAGCCGAACTCGTCGAGCTTGGCGAGCGCGGCGCGCGCGGTCTGCGGGCCGAGCGCGCCCTGGGCACGCTCCTGCGGCGAGACGGGGACGATCCAGTACATGCAGGCACGCCGGTGGGATGCAGGAAGCGTTCTAGATCAGAGCGCCGGCACGTCAAACAAAAAAACCGCCGCTCATGTTTCCAGTGCCATGTCGACCGCCGCCAGGGCGTGCAGCGTGGTGGTGTCGAACAGCGGCACGGACGCGTCTTCCGGCTTGATCAGCAGCGGCAATTCGGTGCAGCCCAGGATGATGCCTTGCGCCCCCGCCGCGGCCAGCCGGGCCATGATGCCGCGATAAGCGGCGCGCGAGCTGTCGAGGAATTTTCCGCGCACCAATTCTTCGTAGATGATGCGGCTGGTCTCGGCGGCGTCTTCGCCGGATGGCGTAATGACCTCGACGCCGTAACGGTCCTTGAGGCGGCCCTTGATGATGCCGTCCTGCTCCATCGTGTAGGCCGAACCCAGGAGCCCGACGCGGCGCATGCCGGCGCGGCCGATGGCTTTGCCCAGCGGGTCGGCAATGTGGAGCAGCGGCAGCGACGAGGCTTTCTCCATCCGCGGCGTCGAGCAATGCATGGTGTTGCAGGCGATCAGCAGGAAATCGGCGCCGGCCTTTTGCAGCGCCGCGGCGACGCCGGCCATCAGGGCGTCGGCTTCGGCCCAGCGCCCGGCGCGCTGCAGCTGCGACATCGGCCCGAAGTCGAAGGAATAGAGCAGCAGCTTGGCCGAATGCACGCCGCCGAGGCGCTTCTGCACCTCGCGGTTCAGGAGCTGGTAGTAGACGGCGCTGGATTCCCAGCTCATGCCGCCCAAGATGCCGATGGTTTTCATCCCCCTACGCTAGCAGGCGAGCCGCGACGGGGAAGCATCACATCTGCATGACCCGCCTTCGCGCTACGCGCTTCGGCGTGGCAGGCGGCCCTGCGCTACGGCGCGGCGGGGCGCACGGCGCCGGGCATGGCAGGGGCGAACTCCACGAAGTTGAAGCGCGTGCCCGGCGTGCCGGCGACGTTGATGAAGCAGCCAGTCCAGCTCGCCGGAATGGTCCAGTTCGCCTTGTCGCTGACGGCGGAGCGGATGCCGTGGCGCTGGCAGCGCAATTCGAACGAGTCGAGCTTGCCGGTGATGTCGTGGAATTCGAAGCCGCGGCGCAGCAGGGTGTGCTGCCAGAACGCCGGGCCGCCGGCATCGGGGACGCGCGCCGGCATTGCCAGCGGCGGCGGCGCGGCGATCGCTTCGTGCAGCTTGGCGATCATCTTAGCTTCCGGATCGTCGTCGGCGACCGACGTGCTCGCCTTGAGGATGTCGAACCAGGCGAAGGATTCGGCGAACTCGCCGGTCGCAGCTTCGAGCCGGATGCGCAGGCGCAGCGCGTCGACCGTCGTCTTGCGGTCGAGGAACTTGCCCCTGCCGATGGTGGCGATGCGCACCGCGTCGCGGGCGGCGAAGTTGTCGCCGGCCTGGGCTTCGAGCACCGCCAGGGCGTAGCCGGCCATGGTGCGCTCGTAGAAATTCAACTGCGGCCGGGCCGAGACCTCGCGCAGCGTCGCGATCGCTTCGTCGCGCTTGCCGGCATCGGCGAGTTCGACGGCCTTGCGGTAGGCGTTGACCATCGCGGCGCGGCCGCCCTGCGCCGCGCTCGGGATGGAGAACATGAAGCGGACGCGGTGGTTCTCCTCCACCGGCTTGTCGCCTTCGGTCGCGGGCTGGTAGCGGCGGCCATTGACGGCGCGCAGGGCGTTGTCGGCGAAGTCCTGCGGCCCCAGAAGCTGCTCGACCACCGCGTCCTTGACGCTGCCGTCGGCGGCGATGGTGTAGTCGATGTCGACCAGCGCCTCGACATAAACGCCCTCGCGGCCGGTGTAGCGCATCGGATAGGAGACGCCGGGATTGTCGAGGATGCGGGCATGGGTGAAGGGCGGACAGTCCTTCTCGCAGCTCAGGGTCACGAAGGCGGGAATGTCGTCGGCAAAGGCGGGCGCGGCGGCGAGCGCGAAGAGCAGGCCGAGGCCCGACCGGCGGATCGTCATGGCGTCTGCTCGCTTGGAACCCCGGACAATCCTAGCAGCGCGGGCCCGCGGCAACAAACCCGGCGCCGTGCGTTACCGGATTGTCACGATCCGGCGGCGCGCGTCAGGCGGCGGTGCGCAGCGCGAGCAGCCCGGCCAGGGTGTCGGCGCATTCGCCGTCCCAGCTTCCGTTGATCTCGCCGGGGCGGAAATGGCGCTGGAAGGCGGCGACGACGGCTTCGAGGGGAACATCCGTGTGCGGAGGAAGTCCGTAGCCGAAGCGGGCGAGGTCTTGCGCCGTGACTTCCCCCACCCGACCGCGCTGCGCGCGTTGGACCTCCCCACGAGGGGGAGGTGAAGATTGAGGCCACAGCCCGATGCCGAATTCGGCGAGCTGAGCCCAGGGGAAGAGCTCGCCGGGGTCTTCCTTGCGCGCCGGGGCGACGTCGCTGTGGCCGAGCACGCGGTTCGGCGGGATCGGGTGGCGCTTCAGGATGGCCCCCGCCAGATCGATCAGCGCCGCGATCTGCGCCTCCGCGAACGGGACATAGCCGAATTCGTGGCCGGGGTTGACGAGCTCGATGCCGATGGAGCGGCCATTGACGTTCTTCTCGCCCGCCCACCAGGAGACGCCGGCGTGCCAGGCGCGGCGCTCTTCCGGGACATGGGCGAAGACGCGGCCGTCGCGGCCGATGGTGTAGTGGGCCGAGACTTTCGCCTCAGGATCGCACAGCCGCGCCAGCGCTTCGTCGGCGGTGCGCATGCCGGTGTAGTGCAGCACCAGGATGTCGATCGGCGCGCCGCCGGGCCGCGCATCGTGGTTGGGGGACGGGCAGGAGACGATTTTCAGCGTCATCGCAAGCTCAGGACGTTCAGGCGTGATCATGCCCGCCAATACGGCCCGGGCGCCAGTAGCCTTCCGCGCAAATCTGGTCCTTGCCAAGGCCGCGCGCGACCAGGCGCTGGCGGATGGCGCGGACGTTCGAGGTCTCGCCGATGATGTAGGCGTGGCCGCGGCCGGGCGGGAAGGCGAAGGCTTCGACCGCGTCGTAGAGGATGCGGCTGGGCCCAGGCGGCGCGCCATCGCGCTTGAGCCAGGTCACGACGGCGTCGCCCGCGACGCTCTGGCGTTCGGCATCGTCGGCGATTTCGAGAAAGGCGACGGCCTTCTCGCCGCGCGGCAGGCCTTCGATCATCGCGAAGATCGCGGGGATGCAGGTCTCGTCGCCGATGAAGAGATGCCAGTCGGCCTCGCGCACATAGGTGTGGCCGCGCGGACCCGAAGCGGCGATCGAGTCGCCGACCTGCACGGCACTCAGCCAGTCGCGCGCCGCGCTGGGGCCGTCATGAAGGACGAAGTCGATGGCCAGGGTCTTGGCTTCGCGGTCGAGCTTGCGGATCGTGTAGTGGCGGCGCGCGATGGCGCCGCCAGCGAGCGGAAGCTCGAGCACGAGATCCTGGCCGCGCTTCCAGGCGAGTTCGTCGAGATCGGCGCCCTGAAACGCGACGCGCCGCATGCGCGGCGTGACATTGGACGTGTCCGTGACCACCAGGCGCCAGACGCGGCGGCCCTTGCGGGCGAGGAAGAGCGCGAGCTGGTCGAGCGCGCCCGGGGCTTTGGCTTCCGCTAGGCTCATCAGACGAAGATCCTGTAGGCGACGGTTTCCCCGTTGGTGCGTTTGAGGGAAAATTCCGCGCCGGCTTCGTGCTCCTGCACCAGGGCTTCGAAGACGCGCAGGGCGTTGCGGATGACCTCGGCGTAGGACGCAGCCTCGGTCTTGTCTTTCAGGCGCTGCAGCCGCTCCATTGCCTGCGGCGGCATTTCGAGCTGGACGCGGGTGGTGGTGCGTTCGCCGGTGTCCATGGCGTCGGCGGCGGCGCGCATGGCCTCCGCGGCGGCGCCGTGGAAGCGGCGGTGACGATGTCTATGCATATGCGTGGTCCTTATTGTGCCGGATCGTTCGGCTTTTCGACCGACGGCGTGGGCGCCGGCGGCGGGGCGTTGACGGGGCGCGAATAGTCGTGCGGGCCGAGGTCGAAGGGATCGTGGCCGAAATGATGCCAGGCGGCGAACAGCACGGCGACGGCGACGAGGCCGACCAGGATGTAGCCGATGTGCGAGAACACGAAGACCACCAGCGCGATCACCGCGACCGCGAACAGGATGCGCAGCAGCAGGCCGGGACCGTAGAACCCGCCATAGCCGCGGCGGCGAAAGCGGCGGCCATAAGGATAGGCGCCGGCGAAGGCGCGCCCGTCGAACTCGTCGCGGACGTCGTCGCGCCAGGCGCGGCTCTGCGCCTTCCACTGCGCTTTCCATTCGTCGCGGCGGGCGCGCCATTCGTCGCGCTGGGCGCGCCAAGCCTGCTTTTGCGCGCGATAGGCGTCGCGGCGGCGCTTCCAGTCCTCGAATTCGGCGCGGTCGTCGCGCGGGGTTTCGGGACCGGTCTGGGGTTTGGGGGCTCCGTCATCGACGGGAAAATCGTCGCCGACGCCCACTCCAATCTTGCTCATGAAAATCTCCTTTTTGAGCGCGGACCTGTGCTGGCCCTTCGCTTCGCTCAAGGCGTTCGTCGCTTTTGCAGGTCCACCGGACCTGCTCACGCGCTGTCGCGCGCCGCTCCTTACCCTTGTGCTCATCATAAAGTCATCAAAGGCTCATTCGTCAAGGGGAGTCATCAAATAATCATCAAATAATTTTATCGCAATAAAATCACATGGTTACGGCGAATGAGTTTCACGCGGAGGCGCGGAGACGCGGAGCGGCGCTCAAGCATCCGCGTTCTCCGCGGCTCCGCGTGAGTCCTTGGCGCGCCAACGCGCGCCGTGGCTGGGCCGCTATCGTGCGCAGCTCAGAACAGGAAATCGCCGGCATCGACCTGCGCCGGCGCCACGCCGACCAGCAGGATCGTGTCGGGACCGCCGTGCAGCGTGATGAGCGTATCGCTGCCGGACGCCGCGATCGTGAGGTCGCCGAACGTATAGCCGCGGCCTTGCAGATCGATCAGGTCGTGGCCGGCCGAGGCATTGTCCGCCGTGAAATCGGTGATGGTGTCGTGGCCGGAGGCCGGGCCCGAGAAGACGAAGCGGTCGGCGCCGCCGGCCCCCGTCAGCGAGTCGTCGTGCGAGCCGCCGGTGATCACGTTGGCGGCGCTGTTGCCGGTGCCGGCGAAGTTGCCGCTGCCGGTATAGGTCAGGTTCTCGACATTGGCCGGCAGCGTGAAGCTGGCCAGATTGGTCTGGACCGTATCGGTGCCTTCGCCGGCGAATTCGGTGATGGTGTCGCTGGCGACCGACACGATGTAGGTGTCGTTGCCGGTCCCGCCCTGAAGCTCGTTGGCCGAGCCGGTGCCGCCGTCCAGGACGTCGTCGCCGCCGAGCCCGACCAGGACGTCATGGCCGGTCCCGCCGACCAATTGATTGGCGACATTGCTGCCGACGATCACGTCGTCATTCGCCGAGCCGGTGATGTTCTGGATGTTGGTGAACGTATCCTGCCCGCCATAGCCGTTCGCGGTGGCGTTGCCGTTGTTGAGGTCGACGTGGATGGCGCTGCCCGCGGCGGAGTAGTCCACCGTGTTGGTCCCGGCGCCGCCGTCATAGGTGTTGTTGCCGCCGAGGCCTTTGAGCAGGTCGTTGCCGCCGCCGCCGGACAACGTATTGTTGCGGCTCGAACCGACGATGACGTCGTCGAACGCCGAGCCGATGACGCCGACGATGTTGGCGTTCGGCCCGGTGTCATAGGTGTCGTTGCCGCCATAGCCGTTGGTGCCGACGCCGGTGCTCAGATTGACGTTGACCGCGGACGGATCGGCGGAATAATCGATCGTCTCGTTGCTGCTGAGACTGATCCCGAAGTAATAATTGTTTCCGGCGCCGCCGACGAGGCGGTCGTTGCCGCCGGTGCCGCCGCTGAGTTCATCGTTGCCGCCCAGGCCGGTCAGGACGTCATCGCCGCTGCCGCCGATCAGGGAGCTATTGCCGCTGCTGGCGGTACCGGTGAAATTGCCGTTGCCGATATAGGTTAAGCCCTCGATACCGGCCTGCAAGGTGTACGACGAGAGCGTGGTCTTCACCTGGTCGGAGACGCCGCTCGAATCGATGATGACGTCGCCGGCATTGTCGACGTAGTAGGTGTCGCTTCCGGCACCGCCGTTCATGGTGTCGGCGCCGGCGCCGCCGTCGATCGTGTCGTTGTTGCCGCCGCCGATGATGACGTTGTCGAGCGCGTTGCCGGTGCCGGTGAACGTTCCGCCGCCGATGAAGGTGAGATTTTCGACGTTTGCCGGAAGCGTGTAGACGCCATTGGTGGTGCTGAGCTTGACCGTGTCGGTCCCGCCGCCGACGTCCTCGTAGATCAGATCCTGATTGCTCGCGACGAAATAGGTGTCGTTGCCGGCGCCGCCGATCATGTCGTTGCGGCCGGTGCCGCCGTCGAGCGTATCGTTGCCGGCGCCGCCGATCAGAATGTCATTGCCGTTACCGCCAGACAGGACGTCGTCGCCGTCGTTGCCGTAGAGCGTGTTGTTGCCGTTGTCGCCGGTCATGGTGTCGGCAAAGGCCGAGCCGATCACATTCTCGATCTGCTGCAGCGAATCGGTGCCGCCATAGCCGTTCGCGGCCGTGCCGTTCAGCAGATTCACGGTTATGGCCGCCGGCGCGGTCTCGTACACCGCGACGTCGACGCCGCCGCTGCCGATCAGGGTGTTGTTGCCGGCGCCGCCGGTCAGCTGGTCGTTGCCCGCGCCGCCGAGGATGAGGTTGTCGCCGCTGTTGCCGACGCCGACGAAATCGCCGCTGCCGACGAAGACCAGATTTTCGACATTGTTGGCGAGGGCGAGGACATTCAGCGTGGTGCGGACCTGGTCGGTGCCTTCGCCGGAGAATTCGACGACGGTGTCGCCGGCGACGTTGACGTAATAAGTGTCGTTGCCGGTGCCGCCATCCATCTCATCGGCGCCGGCGCCGCCGCCGTCATCGAGAAAATCGTTGCCCGCCAGCCCGACGATCGTGTCGGCGGCACCGGTGCCGAGGAGTGAGTCGTCTCCCGTCGTGCCAATGATAACAGCCATCGGTGCCTCCCGTACGCGCGCAGCGTGCAGCATGGCATCGATCCGGCGCGGTTTGGAGCGGATATTGTCGTCCGCAGGGCGATTTGCGCCGCCAACATGGCGGGCCCGCCACAAGGCCCAACCATGCTCCGAAGGTCGAGAAAATCCCTATCGGTCAACGATTTACGGCGTTCCGGACGTTTGCTGTGACCAAGTTGGATAGGCGGTGCTCGAAATTGGCCGCAAAGTTTGTGCGCGCCAAATCAACGGGTTCCCTCGATGCGCAGAAATACTCTCGTGACGCGCCCGGAACGCCTGCTGCATTGCACCGTTAGCTGAGCACGAGGCAGCGAGCAGCATCATGGCGCACTTCTATCTCAACGTCCGCGACGGCGACGATCTGATCCGCGATCCGCAGGCCTATCAGTTCGCGACCGCGCAAGCGGCGCGCGACGCGGCGGTGCATTCGCTGCGCGAGATGATCGCCGACAACCCCACCGAGTTCGAGCACAAGCAGATCGAGATCGCCGACGCGACGGGACACGCCATCGCGGTGGTGGCGATCCACGACGTGATGCCGGTGCGGTGGCACTGATTGTGCGTGCTTCGAGGCTCGGCGCGAAGTGCGCCGAGCACCTCAGTATGACGAGAACCGTGCAGGATGAAATTCCGTCATCCTGAGGTGCGAGCGCAGCGAGCCTCGAAGGATGATAGCGCCGCTCTACTTCCTCCAGCCGCGCTCTTTTTCGATCCGGCCATAGGCGGTGTTGATCGCGGCGAGCTTGTCGGTGGCGAGGCGGATGAATTCCTCCGGCACGCCGCGGGCGATCAGCTTGTCGGGATGGTTCTCGCGCACCAGCATGCGATAGGTCGCCTTGACCTCGTCGTCGGCGGCATCGAAGGCGACGCCCAGGATGACATAGGGATCGCCCTTGTCGGGGCCAATATGGGCGGCGCGGATGCGGCGGTATTCGTTGGCGGTGAAGCCGAAAATGTCGGCGACGCGCTCCAGGAACGCCGCCTCGCCGGGGTGGAAGATGCCGTCGGCCTTGGCGATCTCGAACAAGCCGTCGAGGATGTCTTCGAGCAGCGCCGGATTGCCGGCCAGCATCTGGGCGATCTGCGAGGCATAGGCCTCGTAGCCGGCGGTGTCCTGCTGCGCCAGGCGGAAGATGCGGTCGACGGATGCCTGCTCATGCGCCGGGACGCGGAACAGGCGGTGGAAGGTGTCGACCTCGTCGTCGGTCACGGTGCCGTCGGCCTTCGCCATCTTGGCGGCGAGCGCGATCATGGCGATGGTGAAGACGACGCCGGGCGCCTCGCCGGGGGCGAGCTGCGGCATCTCGCGGTCGATCAGGAAATGCCCCGCCAGGGCGCCGATGAGCGCGCCGACCGGCCCGCCGCCCAGCATGAATCCCGCAGCCGCGCCGCCTAGCTTTCCCAAGATGGACATGGGGCAAAGCAATAGGACAATCTCGGCGCCATGTCAGCCACAACGGGAAAGTGGAATTTCTACATAGATCCGCCTTCGCCCTTCGGGCTGCGGCGCGATGGGTCCGCCCATGTCTGAGAGAAAGTGGAATTTCTTCATCGATCGCGGCGGCACGTTCACCGATGTGGTGTGCGAGGCGCCCGATGGCGCGCTGTCGACGCTGAAGCTCCTGTCGGAAAGTTCACACTATGACGACGCGGCGCTGGAAGGCATTCGGCGCGCGCTCGGCCTTGGCCGCGGCGCGGCGATTCCCGCCGGCTTGGCCGGCGAGGTGCGGATGGGAACGACCGTCGCGACCAATGCGCTCCTGACGCGCTCTGGCGAACGCGTCGTGCTGGTGACGACGCGGGGGCTGAAGGACCAGCTGCGCATCGGCTACCAGAACCGGCCCAAGCTGTTCGCGCTGAAGATCGAACTGCCCGACATGCTCTATGAGCGCGTGATCGAAGCCGGCGAGCGCATGGGCGCCGGCGGCGAGACCGTCGCGGCATTGGATGAAGCAGCGCTGGCGCGCGATCTCGCCGCGGCGCGGGCCGATGGGATCGAGGCCTGCGCCATCGTGTTCCTGCACGGCTATCGCTTTCCCCGCCACGAGGCGCGGGCCGCGCAGATCGCGCGGGCCTGCGGCTTCACGCAGATCTCGACCAGCCACGAGGCGGTGCCGCTGATGAAATTCGTGTCGCGCGGCGACACCACGGTGGCGGACGCCTATCTGTCGCCGGTGCTGTCGCGCTACACGCGGCGGCTCGCTGGCGCGCTTGCGGGCACGCGGCTGTCCTTCATGACCTCGAATGGCGGATTGGCGGCGCCGGACTTCTTCCGCGGCAAGGATGCGATCGTCTCGGGACCGGCCGGCGGCGTCGTCGGCATGGCGGAGACGGCGCGCGCCGCGGGCTTCAGCCACGTCATCGGCTTCGACATGGGCGGGACCTCGACCGACGTGGCGCGCTTCGACGGCGCATATGAGCGCGTCTACGAGACCGAAGTCGCCGGGGTGCGGCTGCGCACGCCGATGCTGGCGATCCACACCGTCGCGGCGGGCGGAGGCTCGATCCTCGCCTTCGACGGCGCGCGCTTCCGCGCCGGGCCGGACTCGGCGGGGGCGCGGCCGGGGCCGATGAGCTATCGCGGCGGCGGGCCGCTGACCGTGACCGACGCCAACGTCATGGTGGGCAAGCTGCGCGGCGATTTCTTTCCGAAGATTTTCGGCGCCGGCGGCGACCAGGCGTTGGACGAAGCGGCGGTGCGCGCGGCGTTCGGCGAATTGGCGGCGAAGACGGGACGGACGGCGGAAGCGGTGGCCGACGGCTTCATCCGCGTCGCGGTCGAAAACATGGCGAACGCGATCAAGCGCATCTCGGTGGCCAAGGGCTACGACGCGCGCGATTACGCGCTGGCCTGTTTCGGCGGCGCCGGCGGGCAGCATGCGTGTCTGGTCGCCGATGCGCTGGGCATGGAGACGGTGTTCATCCACGGGCTGTCGAGCCTGCTGTCGGCCTATGGCATGAAGCTGGCGGCCTTGCGCAGCGTGCGCCAGCGCGCCGTCGGCAAGCCGCTGCTGGAAAGCGAAGCGATGCTGGCGCGGATCGAGCGCGATCTGCGGCGCGCGGCGGAGGACGAGCTTGTGGCGCAAGGCGCGACGCTGCTCTCGGGCCTGGCGCGGGTGCATATCCGCTATGACGGCAGCGACACGGCGATCCCGATAGCGCTGGGGTCTGTGGACGAGATGGCGGCGACATTCGCCGCGGAGCATGCGCGGCGCTTCGGGTTCGGCTTCGAAGGGCGGGCGCTGATCGCGGAGTCTCTCGAAGTTGACGTTCGAGACATTCCGGCAAACCTTTCCTCCCCCGTTGTTACGGGGGAGGTGGCTCGCCCGTCCTTCACGGGCGAGACGGAGGGGGCAGCGCAGAAAGAGCGAGCCCAGTCCGCCCCCTCCACCGCTTCGCGGTCCCGTCCGTACGCTGGCGCTACGGACCCCGTAACAACGAGGGAGGAACGTCAGAGCGTTCGCTTCTTCAGCCAAGGAGCCTGGCACGACGCGCGCGTGTATCGGCCCGACACTCTCGTCATTGCCGATGGCCCTGCCCTCGTCATCGAGCCGCATCAGACCATCGTGGTCGAAGCCGGCTGGCGGGCGGAGCGGGTGGCGGAGGGCGTGGTGCTGCGGCGTTCGTCCTCGCGGCAGCCCTCCTACGCTCCACGAGCTTCGCAGAGCGATCTCCCGCAAGAGCGGGAGATCGATCCCGTCCTGCTCGAAGTCTTCGCCAACTTGTTCATGGCAATCGCCGAGGAGATGGGCGCGGTGCTGCAGAACACCGCGACCAGCGTGAACATCAAGGAGCGGCTCGACTTCTCCTGCGCCGTGTTCGATGCCGAGGGCGGGTTGGTGGCGAACGCGCCGCACATGCCGGTGCATCTGGGCTCGATGGGCGATTGCGTCACCGCGATCATGGTCAAGCATCCGCACATGCAGGACGGCGACGCCTTCGTCACCAACGCGCCTTACGACGGCGGCACGCATCTGCCCGACGTGACGGTGGTGATGCCGGTGTTCGTGGACGGCGCCTGCGCGTTCTATGTCGCCTCGCGCGGGCATCATGCCGATATCGGCGGCATCACGCCGGGCTCGATGCCGCCGTTCTCCAAGGACATCGCCGAGGAAGGCGCGCTGTTCGACGGGCTGCGCCTGGTGCATGGCGGGCGCTTCGACGAAACCGCGATGCGCGCCGTGCTGGCGGCGGGCGCGTGGCCGGCGCGCAATCCGGAGCAGAACCTCGCCGATTTGCGGGCCCAGGCGGCGGCCTGCGCCCGCGGCGCGGAAGGCCTGCGCGCCGCCTGCGCCGCGCATGGCGCGAACGTCGTCGCGGCCTATATGCGGCACGTGCAGGACAATGCGGAAGAATCGGTGCGCCGGGTGATCGGACGGCTGAAGGACGGCGCCTTCGAAATGCCGACCGATAGCGGCGCCACGATCAAGGTGGCGGTGACGGTGGACCGCGCGGCGCGCTCGGCGAGGATCGACTTCAGCGGCACCAGCCCCCAGGCCGCCGACAATTTCAACGCGCCGGGATCGGTGACCAAGGCGGCGGTGCTCTATGTCTTCCGTTGCCTGGTGGACAGCGAGATCCCGATGAACGCCGGATGCCTCAAGCCGCTTCAGATCGTGGTGCCGGACCGCTCGCTGTTGAAGCCGCATCCGCCCGGCGCGGTGGCGGCGGGCAATGTCGAGACGTCGCAGGCCGTCGTCGACGCGCTGTTCGGCGCGCTGGGCGTGTTGGCGGCCAGCCAGGGGACGATGAACAACCTGACCTTCGGCAATGCGCGGCATCAATATTACGAGACGATCTGCGGCGGCGCCGGCGCCGGCCGCGGCTTCGATGGGCAATCGGCGGTGCACACCCACATGACCAATTCGCGCCTCACCGATCCGGAAGTGCTGGAAGCGCGCTATCCGGTGCGGCTGGAGGAATTCTTCATCCGCGCCGGCTCGGGCGGCGCCGGGGCGCAGCGCGGCGGCGACGGCACGACGCGGCGGCTGCGCTTCCTGGAGCCGATGACGGTGGCGATGCTGGCGACGCGGCGGATCACCGAACCGTTCGGGCTGGAAGGCGGCGCCAGCGGCGCGATGGGACGCAACTGGATCGTCCGCAAGGATGGGACACGCCTCGCGATGAAGGGCTGTGACGAGATCGACGTCGCGGCGGGGGATGAAATCGTGATCGAGACCCCGGGCGGCGGCGGATTTGGAGCGAAGACATGACCACCATCCTCGTCACCGGCGCCAATCGAGGTATCGGGCTGGAGTTCGTCAAGCAGTATGCCGCCGAGGACGCCGAGGTGATCGCGTGTTGCCGCGAGCCCGGCAAGGCGGACGCGTTGCAAGCACTGGCAAAGAGATGGCCCGACGTCCGGCCCACGAAACTCGACGTTGCGAATCCGAAATCGGTCGGGTTTCAGATGGACGATTTGGACGGCGTGCCTATCGACATTCTGATCAACAATGCCGGCGTCGGCGGGCCGCGCGGGCGGCCCGAAGGGATCATCGATCACGCCCTCTGGCAGCAAATCTTTGCCGTCAACAGCATCGCGCCGGCGACGATCGCTATCGCGCTGCACGAAAACCTGAAATTGGGCAAGGACAAGAAGCTGGTGACGATCACCAGCCAGCTCGGCTCCATCGCCAATCACGGCGGCGGCGCCTATCCGTATCACGCGTCGAAAGCGGCGGTGAATTCGTTCATGCGCGGCCTGGCGCTGAGCTGGAAAAGCGACGGCATCGCGGTCGGCATCCTCCATCCCGGCTGGGTGCAGACCGACATGGGCGGCGCCGGCGCGCCGCTGACGCCAAGCCAGAGCGTGACTGGGATGCGCGCGCGCATAGCGGAATTGTCGCTCGCAAACAGCGGCACGTTCCGCGACTACAACGGGCGGGCGCTGCCGTGGTAGCGCATAAAATTTCGTGTGGATTGCTGCACTGCGGGCGAGCGGCCGTCACAAATATTTTTTGCGGCAATAGCCCAAGCAATTCAACGGACCCCGATTCGCGCCGCGTTGACGGGACCGCCCGCGCCCGGCGATTCTGCCGCCGTCTCGAAAACCGGAGGGCCCATGGTTCGTGACCTGCAGATCATGACGGTCGGTTTGGTGTTCTTGTTTTTGGGGGCGATTGTCGTCGGCGTGTTCTAAAAAGGCGCCCGCGAAGGGGATTTTGGAAAGCCGCGGCGCACCAGCGCCGCGGCTTTCGCGTTTTTCACGGCGCGCCGGTGACGTAGAGCTTCTTCTCCCGGTAGGCGATGTAAAGGTGCAGCTTGCGCAACAGGTTCATGCCGAGCACGAAGCGATGCCCGCCGGGGAAGCGCGACTGCGCGTCGCCGACCAATACGATGTCGGGGTCGGCGATGGCGAGGGCGCCGAAGCTGAGGCGCTTGAACGGATAGTGGTAGATGCGGCCGCCGAGGTCGGGGTCGCTGTCGGGAACGAGCAGCGGCGAGGTGCCGTCGAATTCGAAAATCTCGGCTGCCGCTTCCAGGCTCATGAAGCTGCGCGAGGCGCCGGTGTCGAGCCGCGGCAGCAGGTCCTTGCCGTCGAGACCGACGGGCAGCGCGATGTGACGGTCGTCGTCGAACACGAAGTCGAGCGCGGCGCCGGCGGCGCGGCCGGGACAATGGGTCGGCGAATAAAGCGTCAGGCGCTTGCCGGCGAAGTCGAGATCGTCGTCATAGGCGCGCAGGATGTCGGGCGCGAACGTGCCGCCGACTTCCGGCGGCATGCGGCCGTCGGGCATGACGAGGAAATTCATGCTCGGCGTCTTGAGGCCGCCGAAATCGATGCCGTAGGCGGTGACGTAGCGATCGATCCGCTGGCCGCCGAACATCACCAGATAGTTCTTGCCCAGGCTCAAGGGCGTGAGGCCGAGCGCCGCGGCGGTGGAGCGGGTGAGCATGGAGTCGATGCTCATGGTGTCGATCAGCATGTTGACGGTATGACCGCCGATCGTCATCGGCACATAGACGCCGCCTTCCGCGTCGGTGTGCATCGCGACGCTGACGATCTTGCGCGGGGCGCAGTCGCCGGCGGCGGCGGCGGGAAGCGCGCCGACAAGCGCGGCGGCGAAGACGAGAGCGGGTTTGAGCATCGGCCGCAGCGTAGCGGCGGCGCGAGACCGCGCGCCAAACACGAAATCGTCATCGGCGAAGATGCGCTATGACGCTTTGCCGCCGTGACGATTGCTCAGACAATCGCCTTCAGGTCAATCAATAACTTGTCATGGCCCGCAACAGCGGGCCATCCAGGTGACGCAGCCACCATTGTCGAAAGAATTGGCGCACCAACTGGATGGCCCGCTGTTGCGGGCCATGACAGTTTTGGATGCAAGTATCGATCCTACGCCGCCGTCTTTTCGCGCGGGTCGTAGTTGAGGAGCGGGCCGAGCCAGCGTTCGGCGGTCGCCATATCCCAGCCCTTGCGCTTGGCATAGTCGGCGACCTGGTCGCGCTCGATCTTGCCGACGCCGAAATAGCGCGCCTCGGGGTGCGCATAGTAGAAGCCGCTGACCGACGAGCCCGGCCACATCGCGTAGCTTTCGGTCAGCTTGACGCCGATCTTGGCTTGCGCGTCCAGCAGCGCGAACAGCGTCGCCTTCTCGCTGTGCTCGGGCTGCGCCGGATAGCCGGGGGCCGGGCGGATGCCGCGATAGGTTTCGGCGATGAGCTGCTCGTTGCTGAGGGCTTCGTCCGGCGCATAGCCCCAGAACTCCTGGCGCACGCGCTGGTGCAGGCGCTCGGCGAAGGCTTCGGCGAGGCGGTCGGCGAGCGCGCTGAGCAGGATCGCGGAATAATCGTCCTGCGCGTCCTTGAACGCCTTGACGCGGACGTCTTCGCCGATGCCGGCGGTGACGGCGAAGGCGCCGATATAGTCCTCGACGCCTTTGGGCGCGATGTAGTCGGCGAGCGCCAAATTGGGGCGATTGTTCTCGCGCGACATCTGCTGGCGCAGCGTGTGCAGCGTATGGATGGGGAATTTGCGCGCCTTGTCGCCGAACACCTGGATGTCGTCGTCGCCGA
>CAYXMO010000032.1:0-17541 GCA_964465935.1 uncultured Rhizobium sp. | reverse complement strand
GTGCATCGACTTGCTGCGCGCTGATGTCCTGGCGCGCGATCAGGAGATGCTCGTAAAGAGCCATGTCCGGTCCTTTGCTGGGCCACGGAACGGCTCGGGGCGGACACCCGTCACCGCTTCGGATCGCCTGGGACGCGCACCATGCGCAAACCGTCCCGAAGGAAGGCCCCAACGACCGTAGCCGCCATGAAGGCGCGGCTTATAGGCGAAGGGCGCAGCGGGAGCAACCCCGAAAAGCGCACAAACGACAAAGGGCGCAGGCCGGGTTTGGCGGCCTACGCCCTTGATCCGATGGCTGTTTCCGCCCGGAGCTTACCAGCCCCAGTGACGGCAATAGCGGTCGTGATGGTGATGCCAGCCCCAGCCCATGCAATGGCGGTGGTGGTGACCCCAGCCGTGATGCGGATAGGCGCTGGCGGCGCCGGTGGTGGCGCCCAGCATGCCGACGACGAGCGCGGCGGCGACGAGTAGTGACTTCATGGGTGATCCCTCTGTCTGGTTGGACTTCACGCGAACGACACTTCGTTAACGTGAGTTCTTGCTCAAAAGTTCCCAGCCCCGTCGCAAAACATGTTCGGCCCCGCGATCTGAACCGGAGATGAATGACGCGATGTCAGTTCGTTGAAATTGTCCGATTGCGTTGCGCCGCGCGGTGCGCATGATCCGTCTACATTCGCGGGGGCGCCGGTGGTCAGTGACAACAATGTTTTCGCCAAGGCGACCTGGCGACTCATTCCCTTCATGGTCCTGCTTTACATCGTCGCCTATCTCGACCGCGTGAATGTCGGCTTCGCCAAGCTGACGATGGACACCGATCTGGGTTTGTCGGAAGCGGCCTATGGCCTCGGCGCCGGCATCTTCTTCTTCGGCTACTTCCTGTTCGAAGTGCCGTCGAACGTCATCATGGAAAGAGTCGGCGCGCGGATCTGGATCTGCCGCATCATGCTGACTTGGGGCGTGGTCTCGATGGCGACGGCGTTCGTCACCGGCCCCGTCAGCTTCTACGTCGCCCGCTTCCTGCTCGGTCTCGCCGAGGCCGGGTTCTTTCCCGGCATGGTGCTCTATCTGACCTATTGGTTTCCCTCGCCGGTCCGCGCCCGGCTGTTGGCGCTGTTCCTCGCCGGCGTGCCGATGGCCAACGTTCTGGGGGCGCCGACCTCGGGGTTCATCCTCGGCATGGAGGGCATCCATCGCCTGCACGGCTGGCAGTGGCTGTTCCTGCTCGAAGGCCTGCCGGCGGTGATCCTGGGCCTGCTGGTCCTGCGCCTGCTGCCCGATGGCCCGAAGGACGCCACATGGCTGGACGGCGAAGAGCGCGACGTCATCGCCGCGGCGCTGGCCGAAGAGCCGGTGCGCGAGCACCACACGCTGCTGGCGATGTTCTCCGATCCGCGCGTCTGGCTGCTCGCGATTCCCGATTTCGGAATCGTGCTGGCGCTCTACGGCGTGAACCTGTGGATGCCGACGATGGTCAAGGCGATGGGCTTCGACAATGTCCAGACCGGCCTCGTCTGCGCCATACCGTACTTGGCGGCGGTGTTCGTGATGGTGCTGTGGGGCCTTTCCAGCGACGCGCGGCGCGAGCGCGTCTGGCACGTCGCTTCGGCCTCGCTGCTGGGCGCGGTGGGTCTTGTGGGCGTCGCGATGTTCCACGCCAACCTCGCGGTGCTGATCTCGCTGGGCGTCGCGGTTTGCGGCACTTACGCGGCGCTGGCGGTGTTCTGGACGCTGCCGCCGTCCTTCCTGGGCGGCACCGCGGCGGCCGGCGGCATCGCGCTCATCAACTCGATCAGCAATCTGGGCGGCTTGGCCGGCCCCACGATCATGGGTTGGCTCAAGCAGCAGACCGGCGACTTCTCGACCGGATTGGGCGTGCTGGCCGTCGGCATGACGGTCGCGGCGGTGCTTGTGGTTATCGTCGGGCGCACCGTCACCTTCGCCGGCCGCGCCCACGCGCTCGAGAAATTCACGCGGCTGAACGCGTGACGCTCCGCCCCAGCGCCGCGCCGCCGAGCTGGCGCAGCGATAAGCCGTTGAGCGGGAATTCCAGCAGCACATGGCCGAGGCTGACGGCGAGCAGCACCGTCAGCCCGGTCGTGTAGTCGTAGAAATACAGCGCCGTCGACGCGATGCTGAGGACGGCGATGGCGATGAGCCGCGGCCGCGGGATCGTGCTCCAGCGGATCACGTCCGCCTTAATGAACCAGTTCAGATAGTGATAGGTGTAGACGAAGGAGAGCAGGCCGGTGATGCGGCCGCCGAACTCCAGATCGGGAATGCCGACCAGCGTGCCCAGCGCCGGGGCGACGCCGCCGAAATTGGCCGCGGCGATGTCGGCCATCGCCGGCACCAGGGCGCGGGCCGGCGGCGGCACGATCAGGATCAGCGCGATGCCGGCAAGGTAGACCCCGGTCAGCGCGAACTGCACCGCGCTGTTCGCCCGAAGCGCGCCCAGCGTCATGAACAGCAGCGTGAAGACGCAGACATGGATGAAGGTCGGCAGCAGGATCGCCGCCAGCACGAACGGCACGCCTTCGAGCACCATCACGGCGATCGCAGCCGCCGCCAGCGTGAGGGCGGCGACCAGGCGCGCGGGCGACTGCACCGTCGCCAGGATCGCCGCGCCGATGAAGGCGCCTGCGATCAGGATGCCGGCGAGCTCGCCATCCTTGGTCAGCAGGGCGCCGGCCCCCAGCGCCACCAGCACCAGCGCGAAGGCGCGATGGGGCAGGAAGTATTTGCGGTCGTGCAGCCAGGAAATCTCGGTGAAGTAATGCGCCGGGCCGAGCACCGCATAGGACAGCAGCAAAAGCTCGAACGGCAGGACATAGGCCAGCGCCAACGCGGCCAGCATCAGGCCGAGATGAACGGTGTCGGTACGGCGCATGGTGCTCCCTTTGGCGGAAGGCGAGGAGAAATACTGCCATCTTCGCGCCGCGGGTGCGATGGCCCAAGTCAGAACCGATGTGCGATACCGGCCTGCTTCATGATCGCGTTCGCGGTGTGGCGCGACAGGATTTTGCTGTCGACGGGAAAGTTTCGCTTGGTAATCGGGCTGTACCAGATCTCGTGATCGCCCTTGCCTTGCCGAATCGCGCGGCAGCCATGCTCACGCAAGATGCGCTTCACGTCCGGCGTGAAGGAGGTCATTCCGCGGCTTGCACGCTTTCCGAGCGCTCGGCGACGACGCGGTAAGGCGCAACCCCGGAGCGCGGCATGGCCCCATTCAACTCCAGCAATTCCAGCACCAGCGCACGCAGCTTCTTGAGAAGCGCCTCGAAGGACTTCGATTCGGTCACGAGTCCGGGCACGTCATCGCTTGTCGCCACCCAGACGCCGGCTTCGGCATCCCATATGGCGTTGACGATCAATTCCCGTTTTGGTGCGCGCCGCATGATCCGATTATGCGGCGCCGGGCCGCAATAATCAATTTCGCGCATGGCGGCGCACGCCACCGGCTCCTTGCATCCCGCGCCGCGCCCCATTAAACCGCCGCTCCATGACACGAGCCTTCATTTTCCCCGGCCAGGGCAGCCAGGCCGTCGGCATGGGCAAGGCCCTCGCCGAAGCTTTCGCGCCGGCGCGGCTGGTCTTCCAGGAAGTCGACGACGCGCTGAACCAGAAGCTGTCGCAGCTGATGTTCGAAGGCCCGCCGGACGAGCTCCTGCGCACCCTCAACGCTCAGCCCGCGATCATGGCGCTCAGCCTCGCCATCGTCCGCACGATGCAGAAGGAAGCCGGTCTCGATCTCGCCAAACACGCGCGCCTCGTCGCCGGCCATTCGCTCGGCGAGTATTCGGCGCTGTGCGCCGCCGGCGCCTTCACGCTCGCCGACACCGCCCGTCTGCTGAAAGCGCGCGGCGAAGCGATGGAAACCGCCACGCCGGTCGGCATGGGCGGGATGAGCGCGCTGCTTGGCGCCGAGATCGATCAGGCCGAGGCGCTGGCCAAGGAATGCGCCGCCGCCGCGGGCGGGGTCTGCGTCGTCGCCAACGACAACGCCCCGGGCCAGGTCGTGATCTCCGGCATCAAGGCCGCGATCGACAAGGCGCCGGACGTCGCCAAGACCTTAGGGATCAAGCGCGCCATGGCGGTCAATGTCGCCGCGCCGTTCCACAGCCCGCTGATGCAGCCCGCCGCCGATGCGATGGCTGAGAAGCTCGCGGGCGTGACCATCCGTCCGCTTGCCGTGCCGGTCGTCGCCAACGTCACCGCCTCCGAAACCGCCGAGCCGGAAACAATCCGCCGCCTGCTCGTTGAACAGGTGACCGGCCGCGTGCGCTGGCGCGAAAGCGTGCTGGCGTTCAAAGGCTACGGCGTCACGGCCACCGTCGAAGCCGGCGGCAACAAGGTGCTAACCGGCATGGTCAAGCGCATCGACAAGGATCTGGCGAACGTCACCCTCGACACGCCCGCCGACATCGAAGCCTTTGTTAAGACTCTGTGAGAGGTGGCCATGTTTGACCTCAGCGGAAAGACCGCGCTGGTGACAGGCGCGTCCGGCGGCATCGGCGGCGCTATCGCCAAGGCGCTGCACGCCCAAGGCGCGTCCGTCGTGCTCTCCGGCACCCGCGCCGAAGCGCTCGAAGCGGTCAAGGCCGAGCTTGGCGCCCGCGCCTTCGTCGCGACCTGCAATCTGGGCGACAAGGACTCCGTCGAGGCGCTGGTCAAGACGGCGGAAGCCGCCGCCGGCGGCGCGGCCATCGACATCCTGGTCAACAATGCCGGCATCACCCGCGACAACCTCTTTATGCGCATGAAGGACGCCGAGTGGGACGAAGTCATCGCCGTCAACCTCACCGCCGCCTTCCGCCTGTCGCGCGCGGTGCTGCGCGGCATGATGAAGAAGCGCTGGGGCCGCATCGTCTCGATCACCTCGGTGGTCGGCGAGACCGGCAATCCCGGCCAGGGCAACTACGCCGCCGCCAAGGCGGGGCTGGTGGGCATGAGCAAGTCGCTCGCCGCCGAGGTCGCGTCGCGCAACATCACCGTCAACGCCGTGGCGCCCGGCTTCATCCAGACCGCGATGACCGACGTGCTGACCGACGCGCAAAAGGAGACGATCTCCCAGCGCATTCCCGCCGGCCGCATGGGAACCCCGGCCGAAATCGCCGCCGCGGTGGTCTATCTGGCATCCGACGAAGCAGCCTATGTCACCGGCGAGACCATCCAGGTCAATGGCGGAATGTCGATGATCTGACCGTCAAATCAACGGCTTAACCCTTTTGTGGCGGGGCGGCGGGCTTTGTGTTACGAAACCTCCAACCCCCACATGTCTTAGCAGTGAGGGCCCACCCTGCGGGCCGATAAACCCCAACCCCGGCAGGACCCAAGGAGAGGCTTACAATACCATGAGCGATACTGCGGACCGCGTGAAGAAGATCGTTGTCGAGCACCTGAATGTGGATGCCGACAAGGTCACCGAAGCCGCGTCCTTCATCGAAGATCTCGGCGCCGACAGCCTCGACACCGTCGAGCTGGTCATGGCGTTCGAGGAGGAATTCGGCATCGAAATCCCCGACGACGCGGCGGAATCCATCGTCACCGTCGGCGACGCCGTCAAATACATCGACAAAGCGGCGGCGGCTTGATCCGCCGCCCCGGCCCAGCGCATGCGTAGAGTCGTCGTCACCGGTCTTGGCCTCGTCACGCCGCTCGCCTGCGGCGTCGAGGAGACTTGGGTTCGCCTGCTCGCCGGCAAGTCCGGCGCGCGCGCCATCACCAAGTTCAAGACCGAGGACCTGGGCACCAAGATCGCCTGCGACGTGCCGCGCGGCGACGGCACCGACGGGACGTTCAATCCCGACCACTGGGTCGACCCCAAAGAACAGCGCCGGATGGACGATTTCATCGTCTTCGGCCTCGCCGCCGCCAAGCAGGCGGTGAGCGATTCCGGCTGGATGCCCAAGACCGAGGAAGAACGCCAGCGCACCGGCGTGCTGATCGGTTCGGGCATCGGCGGCCTTCCCGGGATCGAGGAAGGCGCGCTGCTGATCGAGTCGAAGGGTCCCAGGCGCCTGTCGCCGTTCTTCATCCCGGGCCGGCTGATCAACCTGATCTCGGGCTACGCCTCGATCGAGCACGGCTTCAAGGGTCCCAACCACTCCGTGGTCACGGCCTGCGCCACCGGCGCCCACGCCATCGGCGACGCCGCGCGGCTGATCGCGTTCGACGATGCCGACGTGATGCTGGCGGGCGGCGCCGAAGCGGCGATCTGCCGGCTCGGCATCGCCGGGTTCAATGCCTGCCGCGCGCTGTGCACCGACTACAACGACACGCCAGAGAAGGCCTCGCGTCCTTACGACAAGGGCCGCGCCGGTTTCGTGATGGGCGAAGGCGCCGGCTGCGTCATGCTCGAAGAATACGAGCACGCCAAGGCGCGCGGCGCCAGGATTTACGGCGAAGTGAAGGGCTACGGCCTCAGCGGCGACGCCTTCCACATCACAGCGCCGTCGGAAGACGGCGACGGCGGCTTCCGTGCCATGACCATGGCGCTGAAGAAATCGGGCCTCAGCCCCTCCGACATCGACTACGTCAATGCCCACGGCACCTCGACCATGGCCGACTATATCGAGGCCGGCGCGGTCGAGCGTTTCCTCGGCAACGCTGCCGCCAAGGCGTCGATGTCGTCGACCAAGTCGTCGATCGGCCATCTGCTCGGCGCCGCCGGCGCGGTGGAGGCGATCTTCTGCCTGCTCGCGATGCGCGACCAGATCGTGCCGCCGACCATCAACCTGGAAAATCCCGACCAGCCCACCCAGCTCGACCTGGTGCCGCTGGTGGCCAAGAAGCGTGAGGTCAAGGCGACGATGTCGAACTCCTTCGGCTTCGGCGGCACCAACGCGGCCCTGATCTTCGCCCAGGCCGGCTGAAGCTCAACGGGCGGACCCACCCCATGCTCCGCTTCATCCTGATCGCGCTGGTCGTCCTCGGCGTCATCGCCGCCGGCGCCTATGAGTGGGAGCTGGCGAAGTTCTCGTCTTTCGGCCCCGCCGCCGCCAACGGCGCCAGCGAGACCGTGGTGCTCATCAAGCCCGGCACCCATCTCAAAGGCATCGCCGACACGCTCGCCGCCGCCCATGTCGTCGACAGCGAGGACGCCTTCCTGATCGGCCTGCGCCTCAACGGCGCCATCGACAAGCTGAAGGCCGGCGAGTACGCGATCCCCAGCCATGCCAGCATGCGCGACATCATGGACATCCTGATCGCCGGCAAGGCGATCCAGCACAAGATCACCGCCGCCGAGGGCCTGACCAGCGACATGATCGCCAAGCTGATCGACAAGGACACGGTGCTGAAGGGCGATCCGGTCGCGGTGCCGGCCGAAGGTACGCTGTTGCCCGAGACCTACCTCTTCATGCGCGGCGACACCCGGGCGCAGATTCTCGAACGCATGACCGCGGCGCAGAAGAAGCTGATCGCCAGGCTGTGGCCGGGGCGCGACAAGAACCTGCCTTACACCACGATCGCGCAGGCGATCACGCTCGCCTCGATCGTCGAGAAGGAGACCTCGCTGCCGGCGGAGCGCCGCCACATCGCCGCGATCTTCGTCAACCGCCTGCGCACCGGCATGAAGCTGCAATCCGATCCGACCATCATCTATTCGCTCACCGGCGGCTATCCCTTGGGCCGCGGCATCCGCGCCAGCGAGCTGGCGCGCGTGACGCCCTACAACTCCTACGCCGTCGCCGGCTTGCCGCCGACGCCGATCTGCAATCCGGGCAAGGACGCCATCGCCGCCGTGCTTAATCCGGGCGAGACCAAGGACCTCTACTTCGTCGCCAGCGGCACCGGCGGGCATTACTTCTCCGCCACCATCGCCGAGCAGGAGCGCCACGTCGCCGAGCTGCGCGCCCGCGAGCGCATCGAGAAGACCAACAAGATCACGATCCCGGCCCCCGCTACGCCGCATCTGTGATTTTGACGCGGGCGTGCCGAAAGAGTTTCACGCGGAGACGCGGAGTTGAGTCCGCGCCTCCGCGTGAAATTTTCGATGAACGGTTCCAATGAGCGAGTTCCTTGGACATGTCTTTGCTTTGCGGCCCGTTCGCTCCAGGGCTATCTTTCGACCCTTAGTGGAGTCGCCATGACCATCGTCAGCATGACCGGATTCGCCGAAGCGCATGGCAGCCGCGACGGCGCGCGCTGGCGCTGGGAGGTCAAGAGCGTCAACGGCAAGGGCCTCGATCTGCGCCTGCGCACGCCGCCCGGCTTCGACACCATCGAGCCGCCGGCGCGCATGCTGGCCACCGAGCGCTTCAAGCGCGGCTCGCTGCAGGCGGCACTGACCTTCGACGGCGCCGAGAGCGCGCGCGGCCTGAAAGTCGATCCCGCCGCGCTCGCCGCCGCGGTGCGCATCGCGCGCGAGGTCGCAGCCGAGACCGGCCTGGCGCCGGCGCGCATCGACGGTCTCCTCGCGCTCAAAGGCGTCATCGTCCAGGAAGACGCCGTACCGGTCGACGAGCGCGAGCGCGGCGCCCGCGATGCCGGCATTCTCGAAACGCTCGCCACCGCGCTCGACGCGCTGGCCCGCGCCCGCGCCAATGAAGGCCACAAGCTGCTCGCGGTCTTGAGCGGCCAGATGGACGAGATCGAGCGGCTGACGGCGCAGGCCGCTGGCCTGGCCTCGACGCAACCCGCCGCGCTGCGCGACAAGCTCCACGCCCAGATCGCCGACCTCATCGCCGCCGGCATCGTGTCGGACGAGCGCCTCGCCCAGGAAGTGGCGCTGCTCGCGGTCAAGGCCGACATCCGCGAAGAGCTCGACCGCCTGCACGCCCATGTCCACGAGGCGCGGCGCCTGCTGTCGGCCGGCGAGGCGGTGGGGCGCAAGCTCGATTTCCTCTCCCAGGAATTCAACCGCGAGGCCAACACGCTGTGCAGCAAATCGTCCGACATCGCGCTGACGCGGATCGGGTTGGCGCTGAAGGCGGCCATCGACCAGTTCCGCGAACAGGCGCAGAATGTCGAGTGAAGGGCACGAGTAGACGGGGCGCATGACCAGCGAGATCAAGCGGCGGGGATTGATGCTCGTGCTGTCGTCGCCGTCGGGCGCCGGCAAGAGCACGCTGGCGCGCGCCCTTCTGGGCGACGACAACAATGTCCGCATGTCGGTCTCGGCCACGACGCGGGCCCGCCGCCCCGGCGAGACCGAGGGCAAGGACTATTTCTTCGTCACCCCCGGCCGCTTCGAGGAGATGGCCAAGGCCGGCGATTTCTTCGAGCACGCCGTGGTCTTCGACCACCGCTACGGCACGCCCAAGCGCCCGGTGATGGGCTCGCTCGGCAACGGCCTCGACGTCCTGTTCGACATCGACTGGCAAGGCACGCAGCAGCTCAAGGAGCAGGCGCGCGACGATCTCGTCAGCATCTTCGTCCTGCCGCCCAGCCATGACGAGCTCGAGCGCCGGCTGAAAGCCCGTGCCCAGGACAGCGACGCGATCGTCGCCCAGCGCATGGCCAAGGCGGCGAGCGAGATCAGCCATTGGCCGGAATACGACTACGTCGTCGTCAACCGCGACCTGCGCCGCGCGCTCGAACAGGTCAAGGCGATCCTCGAAGCCGAACGCGCCCGCCGCACCCGCCTGGTCGGCGTCGGCGAGTTCGTGGCGGAGCTGACGAAGGGCTGACGATGCTGCGCGCCGCAATGATCGCCGTTCTGGCCCTGGGACTATCGGGGTGCGTCTACGCGAACGTCGCCGTCACCCGCGCCAGCCACCTGACCGTGGTGGACGATGTCACCGAAGCGCCGATCGCCGGCGTGAAGGTGACGATCGGCTCGGTGGTCGACCCGAGACTGCAGGCGTCGGGCGTCACCGATTCGGCGGGACACGTCGATCTGCCGTCGGTCTCGCATCGGGAGGCGATCGCCATCGGCTCGCTGCCCGATACCATTGACGAGAACTTGTCGTTCTCGGTGCCCGGGTACCACGCGTTTAGGTTCCAATCGACCTATAATAGTCCCCGTATACCGGAGCGCTGCTTGACGGTCGGGCTGTTGCCGGTCGGCGTGCCCCGCTTTGCGCCGAAAAAGGCCAGGCCCTTGGAGGCCGATTGCGGCGCGGTGCCCGCGCTCAGTTCAACGCCACCCGGTACACCCGTTTCGCCGTTCCGCTGAACAGCGCGATTAGGCCGATACACGCGTCAGGAAAGCCTGACCTTCAGCCCGCAAGCTCCGCCAGGCGCCGTTCCAGGAAGCGGCGCTCCGCCGCCTGCCGCGTCAGCGCCAGCGCGCGGCGAAAAGCGTCCGCCGCCGCGTCGTTGCGCCCCAGCCGCCGCAGCATGTCGGCGCGCGCCGAATGCGCCAGCGCGTAATCGTCCAACCCGCCTTCGGCCAAGACGGCGTCCATCGCGTCCAGCCCGGCCTCAGGCCCATCGCGCATGGCGAATGCGGCGGCACGGTTCAGTGCCACGACCGGCGAGGGCGCAACGCGCATCAGCATGTCGTACAGCGCGACGATCTCGTTCCAGTCCGTCTCGCCGAAGGCCGGCGCGCCGGCATGCGCCGCCGCGATTGAGGCTTGCAGCAGATAGGGCCCAAGGCGCTGCGCCGCGCGCGCCTGCGCGATCAGCGCCTGCGCTTCTGCGATGCGGACCGGGTCCCACCGCGAACGGTCCTGGTCCTCCAGCAGCACGATGTCGCCCGCCGCATCGATCCGCGCCGCGCGCCGCGCCTCGTGCAGCAGCATCAGCGCCAGCAGGCCCTTGGCCTCCGGGTCCGGCATCAGCGCGGCCGCCAGCCGGCACAGGCGCAGCGCCTCGGCGCACAGATCGCCGCGCGTCAGGTTCGGGCCGTCCGTCGCGGCATAGCCTTCGTTGAAGATCAGATAGAGGACCTGCAGCACGCTGCCGATCCGCTGCGCCAGTTCGGCGCGATCCGGCACCTCATAGGGCAGGGCGTCGTCGCGGATCTTCGCCTTGGCCCGCACGATGCGCTGCGCCACGGTCGGCGCCGGCACCAGGTACGCGCGCGCGATCTCCTCCGTCGTCAGACCGCCGACCTCGCGCAGGGTCAGCGCGATACGCGCATCGGCGCCGAGCGCCGGATGGCAGCAGGTGAAGATCAGGCGGAGTTCGTCGTCGGCGATAAGCGCGGGCATGCTCGGCTCCGCCGCCGGCTCGGTAAGCGCGGCAAGCTGCGGCAACGCGCCGTCCAGCCGCGCGCGCCGGCGCCAGCGGTCTATCGTCTTGAAGCGCCCCGCCGACACCAGCCAGGCATAAGGATTGTCCGGCACGCCGTCCCGCGGCCACTGCGCCGCGGCGGCGGCGAAGGCTTCGTGCATCGCCTCCTCCGCCGCGTCGAAGCCGCCGAGCAGGCGGATCAGCGTCGCCAGCACGCGCCGCGCCTCGCCCCGGTACGCCGCTTCGAGCGCGATGCGCGCTTCGCTCACAGCTTGGGGCGCGGCTTGCTGAAGTCGATCGCCGGCCGCACCTCGATGGCGCCGATCCGGGCGTGCGGCATGCCGGCGGCGATCTGTAGCGCCTCGTTGAGGTCGCGCGCCTCGATCTGCGCCAGCCCGCCCAGCATCTCGCGGGTCTCCAGGAAGGGGCCGTCGGTGGCCGACATCTTGCCGTCCCGCATCCGCACCGTCACCGCCTCCTGCGGCAGGTTGAGCGGCAGCACCTGGACCAGATGCCCGCTGGCGCGCAGCTGCGCCGAATGCGGCCCGATCTCGTCGAGCAGGGCGTTGGCCTCAGGCGTGCCGCTGAAGACCTCCTTGGGATCGAAATAGATGATGCAGTCGTATTTCATATGGGGCTCCCGTTTCGTGCCATGATGGTCGCCCGCGGGCGCCCGTTTTCGACAAGGCTACAATTTATCTTCGGCCCCTGTCGAAAGCGCGGCGCGCCGCGCGACAAGGCGAACGAAACGGAAAGGACCTGCGTATGCCGGCCAAGGACGTCAGAACCTCGCAATGTTCCTGCGGCCAGGTGGCGTTCGAGGCGGCGGGCGCGCCGATCTTGAGCGCGATCTGCTACTGCGACAGCTGCCAGGCCGGCGCCCGGCAGATCGGCGCGCTGCCCGGCGCCGCCCCGATCCTCACCGCCGATAGCGGCACCGAATACGTTCTCTACCGCAAGGACCGCGTCCGCTGCACCAAGGGTGCCGGACTGCAGCGCAAGCTCAAGCTTACCGAGGCCACCGCGACCAACCGCGTGGTCTCAACCTGCTGCAACAGCGCGATGCTGGTGAACTTCGACGATTCCAAGCACTGGGTCTCGATGTATCGCCCGCGCTTCGGCGCCGGCGCGCCGCCGCCCGCCTTGCGCATCTGCACCAAATACCGCCCGCCGGGCCCCGCGCTGGCGAGCGACCTGCCGAACTATCCTGGCTACCCGCCGGGCTTCATCGTCAAGCTGATCGCGGCCCGCATCGCAATGCTGTTCGGGTCTTAATCCCGTTGGTCTCAATCAGCCCAGATTGTCATGGCCCGCCGGAGTGCGGGCCATCCAGCTGGTGCGCTGGTACTTTCGACGACAGGAGCTGCGTCACCTGGGTGGCCCACACTCCGGTGAGCCATGACAGCTGAGAAGAAGGGGACGCGCGAGCTGCGGCGTCAGTTCAAATTCACCCGGTACACCCGCTTGGCCGTGCCGCTGAACAGCGCGGTCTTGTCGGCGGCCGAATAGTCCTTGGCGATGTGCTTGAACGCGTTCCACAACGAGACGTAGTCGCAGCCGAAGCGGTCGACCGGGAAATTGCTCTCGAACATGCAGCGCTCGGCGCCGAAGGCTTCGATGCAGGTCTCGACATAGGGCTTCCACTGCCTGGCCAGCTCCGTCGACGGCGGATCGGCCTCGGCCATGCGCGTCTTCCAGCCGGCGAACGGCATCGGCAATCCGCCGACCTTGACCGTGACGTTCGGGCATTTGGCCAGCGTCGCAATCGCGTCCTTCCACACCCCGAAGCGTTGCTCGCGCTTGCCGGCATAGGCGCCGATGCCCAGCGGCGTGCCGACGTGGTCGAGCACGATGGCGGTCTCGGGAAAGGCGCGGGCGAGATCGATCAGGTCGGGGAGCTGCGGCTCCAACAACCAGGCGTCGAACGACAGTCCCAGCTTGTGCAGCACCTTGAAGCCTTCGCGGAATTTGGCGTCGCGATAGAGCCCCGCCGTGTTGCGCCCCGCCAGCGGCCCCAGCACGCCGGGATCGGCGTCATAGGACGCGCTCTGCCGGATGCCGCGGAAGCGTCCGTGCCCGGCCGCGATATGCGAGCGCAGCACGTCCTCGGCCTGCGCCCCGATGCGCAAATCGACATGGCCGACGATGCCGGCGCAGGCGCGCACCTCGCCATAGATGCCGCTCGCCGTCATCGCCGCGACGCCGTTGACGAACTCGGTCTCGCCGACGCATTTGAGCTCCGCCGGCCCGTCGGCGCGGTACATCGCGCCGCACTCCATGTAGACCGTGCCGCGGACGTTATGTCCGCCGGTCAGGTCCTTGAGCAATTCATCGAGCAGATAGCGCGGCGTGTTGCGCAGGATGTCGATGAAGCCGTGCCCGCTATCGGGCAGCGCGCCGATGATCGCCGCCGGCCGGTCCCACAGATGATGATGCGGATCGACGATCGGCAGATCGGGTTCGAGGATTTGCTCGGGCATCTATCAACCTCCACAAGCGCAGCTGCTACGGCGTCAGCACCACGCGGCCCGTGATCTTGCCTTCGCGCAGATCGTCCAGCGTCTGGCTCGCGGCGGCGAACGGGCGCTTGGAGTAGGGGATCGGATCGACCTTGCCGGCGCGTACCAGCTCCATCATCTCATGCGTCTCGGGCAGCGAGCCGGTCATCGAGCCGCCGATCGAGATCGTGCGGAACGGGAACATCGGGATCGGCATGCTCATGGCGCCGCCGAACAGCCCGACGATGATGACCTTGCCGCCGCGCCGCACGCTCTGGCTGGCGAAGGCGAAGGATTTCTCCGAGCCGACGAAGTCGACCACGGCATAGGCGCCGCCCTTGGTGTCGGCGATCAGCTTCTTGGCCGCGTCCGGCTCCTTGGTGTTGTAGACGGCGGAGGCGCCGGCCTTCTTGGCGGCTTCCAGCTTGGCGTCGTCGATGTCGGCGGCAAGCGGTCCTTTGCCGAACATGGCTTTGGCGAACTGCACGCCCATCATGCCGACGCCGCCGACACCGACCACCAGCACCTGGTCGTCGGGGCCGAGCTTGCCGACCTTCTTCATCGCCGCGTAGCCGGTCAGGCCCGAGCACATATACGCCGCGCCCAGCGCCGGATCGGTCTTGCCGTAATCGATGAGATATTTGGGATGCGGCACCAGGCAGTGTGTCGCATAGCCGCCGGCCACGCCGTTGGAGCAGCCGAGCTGGCGCGGCCCGCCGATGCACAGATTCTCCTCGCCGCGCAGGCAGGACGGGCACTTGCCGCAGCCGATCCACGGGAACGCGGCAAAGCGCTGGCCGACCTTGATGTCCTTGACGTCGGGCCCGACCGCGACGACTTCGCCTTCGATCTCGTGGCCCAGCGTGTGCGGCAGCTTCATGTTCGCCATCGGCAACTTGGCGCCGCCGCCCATGTCGAAATAGCCGTCATGGATGTGGACGTCGGAATGGCAGACGCCGGCATTGTGGACCTTGAGCAGCACTTCGGTGCCCGCCGGCACCGGCGTCGGCGTCTCGATTTCCTGTAGCGGCTTGCCGAATTCGATGATCGCCTGGCTCTTCATGCGTCTCTCCCGGGGACTTTTTGCGTTCTGACTGGTTGTCAGTCTGGCATGGCGCCCGCGCGCCCTCAACGCTTGACAGCAGCGGCGAAACGCTCAACACTATACCATATGGTAAAGTATCAAGATGCCGCCCTGGGCCGGACGTTTTCGGCGCTGTCCGACCCGACAAGGCGGGCGATCCTGGCGCGGCTTATGGAGCGCGACAGCGCCACGGTGAGCGAGCTGGCCGCGCCGTTCGGCGTCACGCTGCCGGCGATCCTCAAGCATCTCGACGTGCTGGGCGAGGCGGGTCTCGTCACCCGAGCCAAGACCGGACGCATCGTGTCGTGCCGGCTCACCGCCAAGCCGATGGAAGACGCGATGAACTGGCTCTCCCGCTACCAGAAATTCTGGAACGGACAGCTCGACCGTCTCGCCGCCTTTGTCGAGGACGACACCAAGTGAGCGCGCCCAGCGTCACGCTCGTCCGCCACATCAAGGCGCCGCCGCGCAAGCTCTACGAGGCGTGGACCGATCCCAAGCTGCTGGCGCAGTGGTGGACGCCGCGTTCGGTCGCAATCAAAAGCGTCGTCGCGGAAAATCGCAGCGGCGGCGCCTGGCGCATCGCCATCCGCGGCGCCGACGGCCGCGACACCGAGGTCGGCGGCACCTATGAAGAGCTCGATCCGCCGCGCAAGCTGGTCTTCACCTGGGGCTGGGACGGCGAACCGCCGACGCGCGTCACCGTCGCGTTGAAAGCGGTGGAAGGCGGCACCGAACTCACCCTCACCCATGAAGGCGCGGCAAGCGCCGCCATCGCCGCCGGCCGCCGCGAGGGCTGGACCAAATCGCTCTGGCGCCTGGAGAGGGAGTTCGGTTGATGCTGCTCGAGAACAAGGTCGCGGTGATCTATGGCGCCGCCGGCGCGGTCGGCGGCGCGGCCGCCAGGGCCTTCGCGCGCGAAGGCGCCACCGTGTATCTGGCGGGCCGCACCCGCGCCACGCTGGAACGGCTCGCGGGCGAGATCGGCGGCCAGGCCCGCGCCTTGCCGGTGGATGCGCTCGACCGCGAGGCCATCGAGACCCATCTCGACACCATCCTGAACCAGCAGGGCCGCCTCGACGTCTCGTTCAGCTGCGTCGGCCTCAACGACTCCCAGGGCGCACCGCTGCAGGACTCCACGCTCGAACGCTTCCTCGCGCCGATCGACACCGCGATGCGCACGCAATTCCTCACCGCCACGGCGGCGGCGCGGCGGATGTCGGCCCAGGGCTCCGGCGTCATTCTCGCCATCACCGCCGAAGTCGCGCGCCTGCCGCAGGCCAACATCAACGGCTTCTCCGTCGCCTGCGCCGCCATCGAGGGCTTCTGCCGCCAGCTTGCCGTCGATGTCGGACCCCAGGGCGTGCGCGTCGTCTGCCTGCGCTCGGCCGGCTCGCCGGATTCGCCGGCGCTGCGCTACGTCTCGCGCCTGCATGGCGAGCGCCGCGGCGTCTCGGCCGACGCCTTCCTCGACTGGCTGGCGAGCCGCACCTTGCTCAAGCGCCTGCCCAAGCTCGCCGAGATCGGCAACGCCGCCGCGCTGCTGGCGTCGGACTATGCCGGCTCGATGACCGCGGCGGTCGCGAATGTGAATTGCGGCGTGGTCGCCGATTGACGCAGCTTTTTTGAACATCTCCCTCAACCGTCATTGCCCGGCTTGTCCGGGCAACCCAATTTTTTCTTCGAGGGAAAACAAAATGGGTCGCCCACATGAAGCGGGCGATGACGGATTTGGTTGATTCAATCCGATTCTGAACCCGTTATCGCGCAAGCGCTCGCGCCAGGGCCGCGAACTGAACCACCGAGAGCTCCTCGGGCCGCGCCGTCGGCGCGATGCCGGTGCTCGTGATGATCGCTTCGGCATTCGGTGCCAGCGCCTTGAGGCTCTGACGCAGCATCTTGCGGCGCTGGCCGAACGCCGCCGCGGTGACGCGCTCCAGGTCGGCGAGCAGCGCCGGCGCCACCGGCTGCGCCAATGGCTCCAGCCGCACGATGCTGGAGGTGATCTTGGGCGGCGGCACGAAGGCGCTGCGCGACACGTCGAACAGGATTTTCGCGGTCGTGCGCCACTGCGCCAGCACCGACAGCCTTCCATAGTGCTCGGTATCGGGCTTGGCGACGATGCGCATCGCGACTTCGCGCTGGAACATCAAGGTCAGGCTCGACCAGAACGGCGGCCATACCGGCGCGGTCAGCCACTTCACCAACAGCGCGGTGCCGATGTTGTAGGGCAGGTTGGCGGCGATGCGCACCGGGCCCTCGACGCCGCCATCTTGCAGCAACACCGCTTCGTCGATCTCCAGCGCGTCGGCGGAAACGACGGTCAGGCGGCCCGGATAAGCCGCCGCGATCTCGTCCAGCGCCGGCAGGCAGCGCACGTCGCGCTCGATGGCGATGACGCGGCTCGCGCCTTCGCTTAAGAGCGCGCGCGTCAGGCCGCCCGGCCCCGGCCCGATTTCTAGAAATGCCGTGTCCGCCAGCGGCCCGGCGGCGCGCGCAATGCGGCCGGTGAGATTGAGGTCGAGCAGGAAGTTCTGCCCCAGCGACTTCTTCGCCGCCAGATCGTGCGCCGCGATGACCTCGCGCAACGGCGGCAGACTATCCGCTTTGTGCATGGCCTATCGCTTCGCTATTTGAGGCCACGCGCATCGGCCATCGCCGCCGCCATGCGGATCGCCGCGATCGTGCTGCGGGCATCGGCCTTGCCGGTGCCGGCGATGTCGAAGGCGGTGCCGTGGTCGGGCGAGGTGCGCACGATGGGCAGGCCCAGCGTCACGTTCACCCCGTCCCAGAACGCCAGCGTCTTGATCGGGATCAGCGCCTGGTCGTGATACATGC
>CAYXMO010000031.1:3018-17644 GCA_964465935.1 uncultured Rhizobium sp. | reverse complement strand
GCGCAGCATCTCTTCGGCGTGACACCGGATTTGAGCACCTTCGGCAAAGGCATGGCGAACGGCTTTTCGGTCGCCGCGGTCGGCGGCAAGCGCGAGATCATGGAAGTCGGCGCCATCAACCGCCCCGGCATGGAACGCACCTTCCTGCTCTCCACCACCCATGGCGGCGAGATGACAGGCCTGGGTGCCTTCCTGGAAGCCGTCCGCATCTATCGCGACGAGCAGGTGTCGGAGCATCTGTGGCGCTATGGCCGGCATCTGCGCGACGGCATCCGCGCCGCCGCCAAACGCCATGGCATCGAAGCCAGCATCCGCATGGACGGCCCGGCGATCTCGCTCAACTATGTGACGCTGGACCGCGCGGGTCAGCCGTCCATGCCGTTCCGCACCTTGCTGGCGCAGGAACTGATCGCGCGCGGCGTGATGATGCCGTGGATCGCGGTATCGCAGGCCCATGGCGCCGCCGAATTGGAGAAGACGCTGGAAGCCTTCGACGGCGCCCTGGCGGTCTACGCCAAGGCGCTCGAGGACGGCGTCGAAAAACATCTCGCCGGCCCCGCCATCAAGCCCGTCTTCCGCACGCACAACTGACCATGGATACGCTTGCCAAATTCCGTCTCGACGGCAAGGTCGCGCTGGTGACCGGCGGCGCCGGCATCCTGGGCCAATTGTTCTGCGCGGGATTGTACGAAGCCGGCGCGAAGGTCGCCGTCGTGGACATCGCCGGCGACGCCGCCGAGAAGGTTGCGAGCGGACTTGGCCCCGGCGCCAAGGGCTTCAGCTGCGACATCGCCGATGCCAAATCGGTAGCCGACTGCGTGGCTACCGTGCTCGGCGCGTTTGGCCGCATCGACATCCTCCATAACAACGCCGCGACCAAGACGCGCGACGTCCGCGCCTTTTTCTCGCCTTTCGAGGATTATCCCCTGGACACGTGGCGCGAGGTCATGGCGGTTAATATCGACGGCATGTTCCTGATGGCGCAGGCGGTCGGCCGCCACATGCTGGCGCGCGGCGGCGGCGGCGCCATCGTGCAGACGGCGTCGATCTACGGACTGGTCGGCCCGGACAGCCGAATCTACGAAGGTTCCGATTATCTGGGCGGCCCGATCAACACGCCGGCCGTCTATGCCGCCTCCAAGGCGGCTGTGGTGGGCCTCACCAAATGGCTGGCGACGCATTGGGCCAAAGAGGGCATCCGGGTGAACTGCCTGGTTCCCGGCGGCGTCTCCAGCGGCCAGAACAGCGTCTTTTCGGACCACTACGCCGCCCGCGTGCCGATGGGCCGCATGGCGCAGGGCGACGAGATGGTTCCGGCCCTGCTCTATCTGTGCTCGGACGCCGCCAGCTATGTCACCGGCCAGGTCTTGGCCGTAGACGGCGGCTGGACGGCTTGGTAGCAACCGCCCCGCAACGGCCGCCCGGCCCAAGCCAGTCTAAAGCGGACCGCGCGTGAGCATCGTCGTCCTCAAGCTGTTCGAAACCTTCGTGCGCTCGCTCTTCGTGCTGGTGGCGAGCTACGCCTTGCCGCTCGACGAGTCCGGCCGCTTCGGTCTTTTCGTCACTCTGGTGGGGCTTTTCGCGTTCCTGTTCGCCTATGAGCGTCAGGTCGACATGCAGCGCAAGATGGTCGGCCAGCCGCCGCGCGAGTTCGACCGTATGCTGCAGGACGGACTCTGGTTCTGGCTCTTCAACTACGCCTTCGAAGTTCCGATTTTCGTTCTCCTGATGCTGCTGTGGCTGAAGCTGCCGCTCATCCTCGTCCTGTGGTCGCCGGCGATCGTGATCGGCGAGCACCTTGCCAACCAGGCCTATCAGATCGCGATGATCGGCCCGCGCTATCGCCACCTCATGCTCGTCGTCACCGCCAAGAACGCGGCGCTGCTGGCGGCCGCGGGATACTATATCTTCCTCGACAAGGCCGATCTCTCCCTCGCGTCGCTTCTGGACGCCTGGGGCATGCTGTCGCTGTTCTCGATCCTAGCGCTGGGCGCCGCTTTGTTCGCGATCAAGGAGCACATCGTCCGCGACGAGCCGCTGGGCTTTCCCGTCATCGCGCGGCAATACCGGGCCTCGTTCAACCACTTCATGATCGGCCTGGTGGCGATCCTCTCGGTCCAGATGGACCGGCTGGTGGCCGGCGCTTTTCTCGCGCCCGCCGAGATCGGCATCTATTTCCGCAACGCCATGCCGGTTTCGATCGTCTATCAGCTCTTCAACATCGCATCCTTCAACCGCGTCCTCCCGGAGATTTTCGCAGCCGCCAGGACCTCGCCGGTCGCCGCCATCCGGCCGCGCGTGTTCCGCGAGTTCCTGACCGTGGCCGGCGCCGCGGCGCTGATCTACGCCGCGATCCTCGCCGCCGCGCATCTGCCGCATCTCGACGGTCTGTTCGCGAAGTACCACATCCGGCCCGAGCTCCTGTGCTTCCTGTTCGCGTCGTTCCTGCTGCGGGCCGGCGGCGACCTCAACGGCATTCTGCTCAACGGCAAGAACCTGGAGCGGCGGATACTCGCGATCCAGGTGAGCGCATTGCTGGTCGGCGTCGTATTCTATGTCGGCCTGTCCTGGCGATTCGGGCTGATGGGCACGGTGGTGGCCGGCATGTTCGGCCAAGGGCTGTATCTTTTCCGCACCCGGCGGGCATTGTCGCGCATCGAGGGAGGCGAAACCGCTTGAGTTCGGTTCTGGTCTACGCCTTCCACGGTACCGTCGATTGGTGGACGCATATCGCCCGAAACATGGGATTCGAAAAATCCCATGTCGTCACCGACCTGCGCGGGCGCGGCGACTACAGCGTGGTCGAGGATTTCTATGCCGAATACAGGCGCCGAAGGGCTTCGGCACAGCCCCAGCCGGCCTATTTCTCGCCGGCGGAACAAGACGACATCGTCGCCCGGTGCCGCGTCCTGCGCTGGCTGCCGCGGCGCCAGGCCGAGGCGATGATCGACGCCATGGCCTACGCCTTCGACCGCGTTCTGGACGCGACGCGGCCGGCCGCCATCGCCGCCTTCCCGATCGATTGCTATCTGCGCGACGTGCTCGAACGCCGGGGAAAGCTGCGCGGGATTCCCTATTTCGAATTGACGGCGAGCATGGTCGCCGACCAGGTCATGGCGCTCTATCGCGGCACGCTGCTGATGACCGGCAACGCCGCGGCCGACGAAGCCATCGCCAAGACCGTGCATGAGGTCTGCGATCCGCTCTTCGTGCCCACCTATGCCCAGGTCAAGAAGAAGTACACGCTGCGGCGCTTCTTCCAGGTCCTCGGCTATTTCCGCCTGCGCGCCGTCGCGTTCAAGCTGATTTCGATCCTCAAGCGCGATCCCTTGAACTATCACTATGTCGATTCGCTTATCTTCCTCGGCCACAAGCCGGCCATCGCCGACTACCAGGTCGTCGGCCTGCAGGATTTCACATGGCGCGGCAAGCTTGCGGGCTTCGCCAGGGAACGGCGCATCTTCTTCGGCCTGCAGCTCTTTCCCGAAGCCTCGATCGATTACTGGATCGCGCATCGCTCGCTGATCGACTACGAGGACGTCGTGGTGGAAGCGGCGCAGGCGTTCTCTGCCGCCGGGTTTCAAATCCTGGTCAAAGACCATCCGCAGCAATTCGGCTTTCGCCAGCGCCAGCTGATCCAGCGCCTGCTGCAAATCCCCAACGTCCTGTTCCTGCCCTATGAGGTCAGCGGCAACGAGGTGCTGAGCCTGGTCGGCGCGAATTTCACGCTCACCGGCACGCTGGGGCTGCAGGCGGCGCTGTTCGGCCTCAAATCGGTCGCGACACCCACCTGGTATGTCGCACCCGGCCGGTTCATCACCTTCGCGGCCCGCGGCGAGGTCAAGGACCTGCCGCAACGCGTGCTGGACTGGTCGCCGCCCGGATCGCTGGAAGATACGCAGCGCGCGATTCTGGCGCGCATTCTGGAAGGGTTCTTCCCCGGCGATTTCTTCACCTTCAAGGGCTTCAAGCGCGAAGCCCCGCCGCCGTCAGTTGCCGCGCTGGCGAAGGAGTTCGGCCAATTCATCCGGTCCTCTATCGCGCGGGGCAAGACCGGCAGCTGACGAGCGCAGCCACCGGGGCAAGCGCTCCCGCGCCATTCGCCCGATCGAGACGAACGGCAGAATATGCTGCCATAGCCATGACTCCGGGATGATCTCGCCGCGAACGCCATACGCCAAGGGCTGCGCGGCCGTTTGCACGGCCGTCCCGAACAGCCAGTCCCACGCCGACAACGCATCGCCGAAATTCCTGTCGGCGTGCTCGGGCGCGCTGGAGTGGTGCACTTCGTGAAAGGCAGGGGAAACGATCAGCCGGTCGAGCGGGCCGAAATGCCAGCCGGTATTGGCGTGCTGGATCAACTCGCGGAATTGCAGCAGCGCGATGAGGACCGCCGGGACGGCGTAGTGGGTGCCCATGAGCGCGACCGGAATCGCCAGCACGATCAAGCCCATGAGCTTCTCGGGAATCGTCTTGCGGAAGGTGGTCAGCGCCGTGATCTGCTGTTGCGAATGGTGGATTTTGTGAAATTGCCAAAGATAGACGTTGGCATGCAGCAGGCGATGCCACCAATAGGCGGTGAAGTCGGCCAGCACGAAGAGCGTCACGAACTGCAGCCAGCCGGGCATCCGGGCTGCAGCGTTCAGATGAAGCCAGGGTGCGTAGCGCTCGAGGCTGGCCGTGAGCAGCGCGGTGAAGGGGACGAATATCCAGACGTCCAGCACATGGCTTGCCGCCGCCAGGCCGTAGACGATGTCGGTGCGAAACCCGGGCGAGAAATAGCGGCGCATAAGGGATCGCTTGCGCCAAAGATCGAAACCGATGCCGGTGCCCAAGGCCAGCGCGACGGCCGCATAGAATATCCATTCGGCGGCCACGTTGCGGCCGATGGACGTCAGCGCCCGGACGGCGAAGGCGGCGAGATCGGCGGTCATGAAAACAATCCGCACAGCCAGATATTGCCCTCGACGATCGTCGCGGGATCGAGTTGCCGGGTGAACACGCGGCCGAGATAAATCTGGGCCATCGCGGTGTTCACCGAAGCGCCCATGCTCACGCCCAGGCCGTTGATCGCGATGGTCTCGTCCGGCACGGCGATGAAAGTGTGAATCTGGCGAAAGATCTTCGAGAAGTGGATGAAGATGCTCTTGTCGTCCTGGGTGACGCCGCGGATGTTAATGGGAACGTGTACGCTGTCGTGCATCACACGCCGGCCCTTGCCGCCGGGGTTGTAGATCGTGCCGGCAACGACTTGCGGCGACGGTTCTTGCGCACGGCCCACTGCCGGAACGAGCATCGCGCCGAGCGCCGCGGCCCGCGCGAGAAGATCGCGGCGCCGGACAAATCCTCTTTCGTCTGCGGACATGCGGTTACCGTTGCGATCGCAATGAGCTGGCCGGGCGACGCTGCATCAGGCGGCCGGAGCCCGCAAGGGATTCGGAAGACCATCCATGCGTTTCACGCGAGTTATCACCGGATAGCGCGTTCCACGGCTTGAGCGACCAGGGCATAGCCCAGCGGCGAAAGATGCGGCCCGGCGACGGCATAGGCCGCCCGTCCGCGCCGGCCCAGCTCATCGCTCATATCTACAAATTTCGCGCCGCCCTGTGCGGCAACATAGGCCTGGAGCAATCGGTCATATGCCGCGGCATAGGGATCGGGCCGCCAGAACGCGCTGCTGGGGATGTAGACGAACACCGGCCGGCAGCCGGCTTTGCGGCAATGCGCCAGCAGCATGTCGATCGCGACTTTCGACGACCAGGGCAACGCACGCTGCGGCAGGAACACGCCCGCAAGCTTGCGGATGGTGTTCAGCGACAGGTAATAGCCCAGGCGGCTGACGAATCCCGCCCGCGGCGAATCGGTGCCGGCGCCGCCGTGCGCGCCGACCTCTCTCGCCGCTTCGCGGTCGGCCTCTTCGTACAGCCGCTGCAGGCGCGCCGACGGGCCGATGGGACGACCGTGGGGACCGAACGAGAAATAGTCCGCCTTGCCGTCGATGAAATATTTTCGATAGATGCTGTCTTCTTCGTCGATGTTGTCGTTGGGATAGAACACGATCGCCACGTATTTCGCGCTGACATAGGGCAGGAAGGTCTTGACCAGCGCGGCGTACTGCACCGGACCGTTGCCACCGGTCGCCAGATTCAGAACGGTCGTCGATTTCGCGCCAAGCACGCCGGCAATGGATTTGTCCTGCGGCACGCAGGCGCCTTGCGCATAGGAATCCCCGATCAACGCTAGGTCGACACGCTTCAAGTCCCAGACCGAGTCGGCGTTGCGGAAGCCGAACCGGTCGGAGGTGTAACGAACCTGGCCATAGCCTTCGTTGCAATAATACAGGCGGGTCGACGGTTGCGGCGCCAGCGGCGCGATGCCATGGCGCTCGGCCAGCGGCCGCCATTTGGGCTCGTCGAACAGCTCGGGATAAAGCAGGCTGTGCAAGCCGAGCCTGTGGGCTTCCGCGATCAACCGCTTGTCTTGCTTTTCGAAGCGCTGGCGCTCGATCCGTGCCGGTTCCGATTTCGCCAGCGACGTGTCCAGGATCTTCGCCGCCACCCAGTCGCCTACGATCAGGATCGCGTAGACAACCAGGGCGATCAAAGCATAGGCCGTCAGCTGCACGGCCCAGCGGCGCTGACCGTCAGTCGGGGGCATAGGCGTCCTCGTAGCTGCGCGCCAGGGATTTGGGCTGCTTCGCCTTCTCCAAGATGCAATTGCCGATAGCGAGGATGTCGATCTCGGTGCCCATGAAGCATTTGAACGCATCGGCCGGGGTGCAGACGATCGGCTCGCCGCGCACGTTGAACGACGTGTTCACGAGCACGGGGCATCCCGTCAATTCACCGAACCGAGAGAGCAGCTTGTGATAGCGCGGATTGGTCTGCGCGTGCACCGTCTGGACCCGCGCCGAGTAGTCGATATGCGTCACCGCCGGGATTGCCGAGCGCGGCAGATTGAGCTTGTCCAGGCCGAACAGGCTTCGCTGCGCCTGGCTCATCGCGATCTGTTTGCCCTTCTTCACCTCCGCCACCAGCAGCATATAGGGGCTGTCGCAATCCATCTCGAACCAATCGGCGACCGCCTCGCGTGTCACGCTTGGCGCGAAAGGGCGAAACGATTCGCGATATTTGATCTTGAGATTGAGCTGCTTCTGCACCGCCGGCGAGCGGGGGTCCGCCAGGATCGACCGCGCCCCCAGCGCGCGCGGGCCGAATTCCATCCGGCCCTGATGCCAGCCGACGAACTTGCCGCCGGCAAGCGCGCGGGCGGTGAATTCGACCAGCGCGTCATCGTCGGCCGTCGTGAACACTGCACCCATCTCGCGCAGCACGCGTTCGACGGTATCCTGGGCGTAATCGGGGCCCAGATAGGCGCCGCGCATCCCGTCCAGGCGATCCTTCGCCACCGCGCGCGGCTGCCCCAAAGCCATGTGATAGGCGCCGAGCGCCGCGCCAAGCGCGCCGCCGGCGTCGCCCGCCGCCGGTTGAATCCACATCCGCTCGAACACCCCTTCGCGCAGCAGCTTGCCGTTCGCCACGCAGTTCAATGCGACGCCGCCGGCGAGGCAGAGGTTCTTGCGGCCCGTCGATTGCCGGATGCCCTTGGCCAGTTTGACCACGATCTCCTCCGTGACCTCCTGAACCGATGCCGCGAGGTCCATGTCGCGCTGCGTCAACAGCGATTCCGGCTGGCGCGGCGGCCCGCCGAACAGTACGTCGAACTTCGCGTTGGTCATGGTGAAGCCGGTGCAGTAGTCGAAATAGTCCATGTTGAGCGAGAACGAGCCGTCCGGGCGCACGTCGATGAGATTGTCGCGGATAAGGCCGGCGTATTTCGGCTCGCCATAAGGCGCCAATCCCATGACCTTGTACTCGCCGGAGTTCACCTTGAACCCGGTGTAGTAGGTCATCGCCGAGTACAGAAGTCCGAGCGAATGCGGAAACAGGATCTCCTTGAGCATCTCGATGGTATTGCCGCTTCCCACCGCCATCGACGTCGTCGTCCATTCGCCGACGCCGTCCATCGTCAGGATCGCGGCGTCCTCGAAAGGCGACGGGAAGAAGGCGCTGGCGGCGTGACTGAGGTGATGCTCGGAGAACAGCAGACGCCGCGGCCAGTCGATGTCCTTGCCCCATTCGCGGCGCAGCGCGTCCGCGATGCCCGTCTTCTGGAACAGCTTGTCCTTGAGCCAGACCGGAAACACCTTGACGAAGGAACCCACGCCCTTGGGCGCGTAGGCGAGATAGGTCTCCAGCAGCCGCTCGAATTTCAGGAAGGGCTTGTCGTAGAAGACGACGTGATCGATATCGCCGGGCCGCACGCCGCCCTGTTCGAGGCAGGCGCGGATGGCGTGGACCGGAAAATCCTGGTCGTGCTTCTTGCGCGTGAAGCGCTCTTCCTGGGCCGCGGCCACGATCTCGCCGTCCATCACCAGACATGCCGCCGCGTCGTGATAGAACGCCGATATGCCCAGGATATTCATCGGTCAGAAGAGCGTGTAGATCAGCGGCGCGATCACCGAATTCTGGGCGAAGACGAGCAGCGCGCCGACCACGACCAGCACGGCGATCAGCGGCACCAGCCACATCTTCTTGCGCGAGCGGAAGAACGCCAGAAGTTCCATCACGAAGGACACGCCCAACTCCTCAAAACTGGTTCTTGAACGATTCGGCGGACGGCGAGGTCCGCGCGATCCAGTAGCTGTCTGCCGAACGTTTGCGAAGCCGAAGCTCGTCGCGGCCCAGCCACCGCATCACCAGCGCCACCGGCGACAGCACGGCGAAAAAGATGAACCCCAGGACGAGCGGACTGACGACCATGCCCAGAACGCGGCCCAGCCAAAACCATGCAACGTTGAACGGCCGGAACAGCTCCGGTACGGCCAAGGCGATCGCCAACAATCCCGCCGCCATGCCGATCCGCCACGCGGTGTCGGTCAAATCGGCGCCTTTCCAATAGCCATAAGCGCCCAGGGCCGCGGCGACGCCCGCCGCCAGACAGCCGAAGCTGCGATCGGACGGCAGCGCCTTCGCGTCGATCCAAATCGCCTTTGTGATTGCCCGCATCTGCCGATCGCTGCCTGCCGCCCCGCGCGCCACAGAGTAACGCATTTCCGGGCTTTGTCCCAACAAGCGCGCTAACTATGACTGCCCTTCTGCGAGCGCACGCTGACGCCATTGGTCGCCAGATAGGTTCGCACCTTGATCGGGCTGTGATCGGAGAACAGGAACATGCTGCTGATCGTGATCGCCGAGGCGCCGGCCTCCAAGGCCTCACGGCAGTCCTGCAGCGATCCGGCGCCGCTCGACGCGATCAGCGGGATTTCCAGCGCGTCGGAGACCTTGGCGATCAGGTCGAGGTCGTAGCCGCTCATCGTGCCGTCGCGGTCGATCGAGCACAGCATGATTTCGCCGGCATGCAGATCCTGCATCCTGAGCGCCCATTCGAGCGGATCGAGGCCCGAGGGAGCGAACCCGCAGCGGGAGAAGACGCGGTTGCCCTCGCCTTCGACGTATTTGTAATCGACGCCGACGACGATGCACTGATCGCCGAAGCGCGACGCCGCCTCGCGCACGAAGGCCGGATTCTCGACCGCGGCGGTGGTGATGGCGATCTTGTCGGCGCCGCTGGCGAGCAGGGCCGCGATCTGGTCTAGGCTGCGGATGCCGCCGCCCACCGTGAACGGCATGAACACTTCTTCGGAGACGCGCTCGATGATCGAGCCGGCCGCGGGGCGCCCTTCCGGGGTCGCGTCGATGTCGACGAACAGCAGCTCATCCACGCCATAGGCGTCGTAGACCTTGGCGGTGGAGACGGGATTTCCCGCCTCGCGGAAATTCTCGTGAAACCGCACTCCCTTCACAAGACGCCCGCCGCGGATCAGGAACTTCGGGATGATCCGCTTCTTAAGCATCCGGGGTCCAATTGACCCAGTTCTCCAGCATCCTAAGGCCGTTGTCCTGGCTCTTCTCGGGATGGAATTGCGCGGCGATGATGTTGTCCGAACGCACGACGGCGGTGACCGGGCCGCCATAGTCGGTCGTCGCCAGCAAGTCGCCCTGCTTGCGGCACAGCATGTGGAAGCTGTGCACGAAGTAGAAATTGGCCTCCTGGGCGCGGATGCCTTCGAACAGCCAGTCGTCTTGCGGATAGTGCAGTTCGTTCCAGCCGACATGCGGCACCTTGAACGGCCGCGCCAGCTCCAGGCGCTCGATATCCGCATCGATCAGGCCGAGGCCCTGGTGCTCGCCGTGCTCGGAGCTGCGGCTGGCGAAGAGCTGCATGCCCAGGCAGATGCCCAGCACCGGCTTCTTGTACTCCAGCGCCTGACGCCGCAGCACCTGCTCGAGCTGGCGCTCGCGGATCGCGACCATGGCGTCGCCGAAGGCGCCGACGCCGGGCAACACGACGCGCTCGGCATCGTCCAGCGCCGCTGGGTTCGACGTGATCATCACGTCCTGGCCGATATATTCGAACGCGTTCGAGAGCGAACGCGTATTGCCCATGCCGTAGTCGACGATCGCGATCATACGTATTTCTTGGTCTTGCCGGTTGCGTCCTTCGGCGGGCCGACGGGCTCGTCGAGCACGGTGTTGTCCCACAGCGGCATGTCCGGCATCGGCTTGCCGGTCTCGACCGTCTTGGGATCGAACTTCCAGGGATGCACCTGGTGCTTCTCCAGGATGTCGTAGAACTCGTTCTCGTCGATCTGGATGTTCTTCAGGAACCATTCCATCGACGCCGGCTTCTTGCCGTCATATTCCTTCTCGATCGCCTCGGCCTGGCCGCGCCCGATCTCGCCGTTGCGGATGTCGATGCTGAGCAGGTGGTTGGCGCGTCCGTAGCCGCGCTTGACGAATTTGGCGTAGTCGCGCATGCCCTGGAACGAGCATTCGATCTTCTCGTAGTCGTATTGCGGCGGCACGCCTTCGACCGGCTGACCCTTCCAGTCGAGCTCCTTCTTGATGATCTCGACCTGCTTCTTGGTGTTCCATTCGATGTAATTGCCCAGGCAGATCGAGCGCACCTTCAGCCGGATCAGGTCCTTGCGCTTGGGATAGTCGAACATCCAAAGATCGCGACGCTCGACGCGGCCCTGCAGGAATTCGAACATGTCGTCGGCGGTGATGCCTTGGTTCATCAGGCGGTTGAAACGCTTCTCGTCCACCTCCTCCATTTCCTCGAAGGTGTACCAGCTGTGATACTCGGCGGTGGATTCGCCCCAGAACAGCAGCGGCGTCTCGAACCGCACCGCCATGTGCATCACGCCGGCATAGATTCCGGTGTGGCAATGCCAGCAGAAATCGCCGCGGCGCTTGAGCGATTCCAGCATCAGCTCGCGCACGACCTTGAAGTTCGGCGTGAACTCGACGACGTCGACGCCGAGCTGCTTGAAGACCTTGGTGTTGTTCTCCTCCACCAGCGGGCGATAGCCCCAATGGTTGTAGCGCACGACCAGCGGCTTGAGCTTGAGCTGCGTGACGACGTACCAAAGCTGGAAAACGCTGTCCTTGCCGCCGCTATAAGGCACGATGCAGTCGTAAAGCCCTTTGCCCTTGTACTCGTCGATCAGGACTTGGAGCTGCTTCCAACGGTCGTTCCAGTCGACCTTTTCCTTCTTGAACTCGACCTGGCGGCAGACACTGCAAACACCTTCGGCATCGAAGGTGATGGTGTCGACCGTCTCCTTGGTCAGACACCGGGTACAGGTTTTCATGCGTGCTCCTGAAATTCCCGAAGCCTGGCGGCGGAATTGGCCGCGCGCCCCTTGCGGGATGACGGCTCCGATACGCGGAAACTCCGTCCCAATTGCCCAGTTGCGAGCGCGTTTAAGCCCCTGATGCGCCCTTCGCAAGGCCTGAAAAACAGCCGGTTTTCAACTTAGCCAGGGGGCAATCGGCAGTCAATATTATTGCTGCAGCGCAGCAAATCCAGCAAGGATTTGTCGGCCAACGGGTGGCGCTCGGTCCGGCTGAAGACGGGCACCAATGATCAACGCGCACGGATTCGCTGAAGCCATGCATCGCGACAGCCGGATGACGGCGGCCGCGCCGGCGGCGCAGCGTCGGCGCATTGCCAGTCCGGCGGTTCTGCGGCATATCCGTCCCGCATTCGCAGCACCTGGAGCTTATGACAAAGAAGACCGCGCTTATCACCGGAGCGACCGGCCAGGACGGCGCCTATCTTTCGGATTTTCTGCTCCAGAAGGGATACTCAGTACACGGATTGAAGCGCCGGTCCTCGTCGTTCAACACCGGCCGGGTGGATCATCTTTACGCCGATCCGCACGAAGCGGGCTTCGAGAAGTTCTCGCTGCACTACGGCGACATGACCGATTCGACCAACCTCATCCGCATCGTCCAGGAGGTTCAGCCCGACGAGATCTATAATCTGGCGGCGCAGAGCCATGTCCAGGTCAGCTTCGAAACGCCCGAATACACGGCGAACGCCGATGCCGTCGGTGCGCTGCGGCTGCTCGAAACCATCCGCATTCTGGGGCTGACGAAGAAAACCCGGTTTTATCAGGCTTCGACCTCGGAAATGTTCGGCCTGGTGCAGGAAACGCCGCAGCGCGAGACCACGCCGTTCTACCCGCGCAGCCCCTATGGCGCCGCCAAGGTCTACGGCTACTGGATCACGGTGAACTACCGCGAGGCCTACGGCATCCACGCCTCCAACGGCATCCTGTTCAACCATGAGAGCCCGGTGCGCGGCGAGACCTTCGTCACCCGCAAGATCACGCGCGCCGTGGCGGCGATCCATCATGGCCTGCAGGACCGCCTCTATCTGGGCAACCTCGATTCCAAGCGCGACTGGGGCCATGCCCAGGACTATGTCCGCGGCATGTGGCAGATGGTGCAGCTCGACGAGCCCGGCGACTACGTGCTCGCCACCGGCGAAGTCCACAGCGTGCGCGAGTTCGTCGAACGCGCCTTCGCCCATATCGGCATCGCGATCGAATGGCGCGGCAAGGATATCGACGAGCAAGGCGTCGACGCCAAGACCGGCCGCATCCTGGTCAGCATCGACAAGCGCTATTTCCGCCCGACGGAAGTGGACTTCCTGCAGGGCGACGCGAGCAAGGCTTTCAAGGCGTTCGGCTGGAGGCCGCAGATCGACTTCACCACCCTGGTGCGCGAGATGATGGACAGCGACTTGGTCACGATGAAGCAGGGCCGCAACCGCTAACCATTTGGAACCAATACGAAACCGGCGTTCTTTGGCTTTGCTTGAACCTGCCGCCGGTCTATAGTTTGGTCTCGTTGATCTGGCGTATCGAAACGGCAATCCCATACATGAGCATCCCGTTCCAGTCGTTGTTGCAGAGTGCTGTCGCGCGGCCCGACAATCGCGGCGACCTCAAAGTCCTCTATGAAAGTTCGGCCACCGTTTTGAAGCGCTCCTTCTCCCATAAGGGCGTCTTTCGCGGCATGCATATCCAGGTCGCGCCGCAGGTGCAGACCAAGATCATCCGCGTGATCTCCGGCAAGATCGTCGACTTCGCGCTACAGCCGGAGAAGAAGATCCTGCACTGGAAGGTCGTCGACCCCGCGACCGACTGGTTCCTGGTCGGTCCCGAATACGCCCACGGCTTCTACGCCGTCGAGGACACGGTCTTCGAATATCTCTGCGACGGCGGCTTCGCGGAAAAGTTCGAGCGGTCCTATTCGATCGTCGATCTGGTCAAGCGGATCACCGGCGCCGATAGCCTCATCCAGTCGCAGCGGGATCTGCAGGCCGAAGTGCTCGACACCTCGGATTTCGTCTGCCAGCCGCCGATCGCAGCGAGTGTCCGGGTGCATGCCTAAAGTCTCGATCATCACCGCATCGTTCCGCAGCGCCGCGACGATCGGCGACACGCTTCGTTCGATCAACGTGCAGACGTACCCCGACATCGAGCACATCGTGGTCGACGGCGCCTCGAAGGACGACACGATGGCAATCGTGCAGCGCGAGGGCAAGCGCGTCGCGCTGGCCGTGTCGGAGCCCGACAAGGGCATCTACGATGCCTACAACAAGGGCCTCAAGCTGGTGACCGGCGACATCATCGGCTTCCTCAATTCCGACGATTTCTATTGCACGCCGGACGCCATCGCGCGGATCGCTAAGGCATTCGAGGATCCCGCGATCGACGCCTGTTATGGCGACCTGGTCTATGTCGATCAGATCGACACCAACAAGATCGTGCGCCACTGGAAGTCGCGGCCTTATCGCGAGAGCCTGTTCCGCAAGGCCTTCGTGCCGGCGCATCCGACGCTCTTCCTGCGCAAATCGTTCTACGACCGCGTCGGCGGCTACGACCTCGACTACCGGCTGGCGGCGGATTACGAGTTCATGCTGCGGATCTTTAACGACTATCACGCCCGCTCGGTCTACATTCCCGAAATCCTGGTCAAGATGCGCGTCGGCGGCGCCACCGGCGCCTCGATGGACGCGATCGTCAAGCAGAACCGCGAGATCATGCGGGCGCTGGCCAAGCACAATGTGAAGGTGTGGGCGCCGGGCTTCATGCTGCGCAAGACCGTCAACCGGCTCGCGCAGCGGGTGCGGGCTAAGTTCATCCATCTCGAACCGTCGCGGGCAGCGTCGTGATCGGCGGCAGACGCGTCCTGGCGCTGGTGCC
>CAYXMO010000031.1:0-2918 GCA_964465935.1 uncultured Rhizobium sp. | reverse complement strand
CATGCGCTGGACACGCTGGCGGCTGCCGGCGATGTCTACGACTACCTGGTGCTGCTCGAACCGACATCGCCGCTGACCGAATCCGCCGATGTCGATGCCGCGCTCGAAGCGCTGGCGGCGCAGGACGGCAAGGCCGACGCCGTCGTCGGCGTCGCGCACGTCACCACCGGCCATCCCGCCTATGCCGTGCGCATCAAGCCGGACGGTCTCATCCAGCCCTATGCCTGCCCGAGCTTCGCCGAGATGCCGCTGCGCCGCCAGGACATCGAGACCCTCTACGCATTGGAGGGCAGCCTTTACATCTCGACGGTGGAAGGCCTGCGCCGCGCCGAAGGCTTCTGCCACGACCGCACGCTGCCGCATGTCATGCCGCGCTACAAATCCTTCGAGATCGACGACTACATCGACTTCGTCTGCGTCGAGGCGATCATGGCCCAGCGCGACGAAATCAAAAAGCGCGGCGCGTGACGGCCTTGGCTCAAGCCGAACGGAAGATGGACCAGGGCAAAAGGTCCCAGATCGCCTCCAGGAACGCGTAGACCAAGCCCGCGAACAAGCCCAGCATGAAGAAGACGAGCAGCACCGTCATGGCGCGCGGGCTGGTCGGCCCATAAGACGCGCTGGGCGGACCGAACGGCTCGGCGGCGAAGGCGGCGCGCGCGCTCGCCATCATCATGCTCTTTTCCTGATCGCTCAGGACCTCGGCAATCGCCTGGCGATGCTCGGCGTTCTGGATGCTGGGCAGGCGCTCGGAGAGATAGGTGATGTATTGCTGCGAGCGGGAGATCGCCTTCTGCCGCAGCAGGCCGTCATCGACATCGTGCAAGGCCTGCAGCAGCGCGACGCCGAACTCTGGGTTGGTGGCGTTGTAGACGATCTTGGCCAGCGGACTCTTGGCGTCCTTGACCAGCGCGATCTGGTTGTCGAGGTATTTCTGCACCCGGGCGCCGTTGGGCGGTTCCCAGGCGACGATCTTGGAACCCATGGCGCCGCGCACGAAATTCATCACGCCCGTCATGGCGCCGCCCTGGGGCTGCTTCCAGCTGTGGCTGTCCTCGTCCCATTCGTTGGCGAAGAGCTGCTTCATGATGTCGGTCCGCTTCGCCAACCCGTCGGCGACGATGCGCGAATGGATGCCCTCCAGATAGAGGCGGTACTGCATGCTGTCGCCGTCTTGTGGGATATTGACGCCGGCGGCCGCCGCCAGGTCGCCCAGGCCGCTCAGCTTGTTGCCGATGCCGCCGCCGGTTGCCTGGACCGGTCCGACGTCGAGCTCAATCGAATAGGTGCGCGGCGCGAAGTTCAGATAGACGACGCCCAAGGCCAGAGCGGCGGCGATGCAGATGCCGATCAGGATCCGGCGCATCCAGAAGATGCGCAGCAGGTGCACGAGGTCGAGCTGCGACAGGCTGGCGACGGCGTGCCGCCGGCGGCGCGCGGCGGCGCCCTGCCCGGCTGCGGCGTCTGCTTCAACGGATGGCGCAACCACCGGCAATTCCTTCTAGATCGTGCGCCCATGTGCATCATGCCGGAACGGAGAAAGCAACGGCAAAAGCGCAGGCAAATCGTCCTCGACCCCGTTGCGTTAACCTAGGGCCGAGGTTTTCGGGCCGTCAATCGGGCCGCGCCGGGCGTGCTGTTCAGGGCCTGGACCGGGATGTTAAGCTTTGGTCATTCACATCAGGCGGCTCATGAGTCTCGCCAGTTCCCCTTCCGAAACGCGCCGTGACGAGCCGCCGGCCAATCGGCGCAGCCGCTACCCCTTCGCGCGCCTGCCCCGGATCGACTATGCGGCGCATCCGGCCTATCGGGCGGGCGAGCGGCGGAGCGCCGCGCTGCGCCTGCGGGCGCTGCGCACATTCGCGCGCGGCCTCGGCGTCGCGCTGTTGCGCTGGGGCACCGGCTACGAAAATCTGCCCAAGCCGCCCCAGGGCAGCAACCGCCTGCGCTGGTTCGCGGCGCATATCCCGCACTATGGCGGAGCGATCGCGCGCGATTGGATCGCCCGGCTGTCGCGCCCGGCGCCCGCGACGGGCCCGGTGGCGGCGCGCCCGCTCCTGGAGCTGAAAACAGACGGCGTCACCGGCGGGACGTTCGGGCCTAAGGACCGCAGCAAATTGCGGCAGCGGCTGGAGCCGCATTTCCGCGCGCTCGCGCAGCACCTGCGTATGACGCCCGCCGAGAAACAGAGGTTCGACGACAACCGGCTCTGGATCGATCCGAAGGCCGATGACGATCTGTATCGCTGGTTCGCAGGCCTCCTCGAACGCGCCGGTTTGATCGAGGCGGCCAGCGGCCATTTCGGCCGGCCGCTGCGCGTCGCCCATCTCATTGCCCAGATCAACGTTCCGGAAAACGACTTCTGGCGCGGCCAGTTCGCCGATGCCGGGATCGCCGACCCGGCCTGCAACTATTGCCACGTCGACACGGCGCACAACGTCGCCAAGGCCATCGTCTATGTCGACGAGGTGGCGGAGGACAACGGCCCGTTCTCCTATGTCGCCGGCAGCCACCGCACCGCCGACGGCTTCTGGCCGCGCGCCGTGCGCCGCGCCAACGATTATGCCGGTTTGTCCTCGACGCGGCCGGCGGCGCGGCTTCTGTTCTCGGCGCTGCCCGCATTCCTGCGCCACAAATGCGCCTTCGGGCCCGACCTCCAGGACAGCCACCCTTACGCCAACGCGATCCTCGAATGCGAGCGCGTCTTCACCACCGGCGAGGCGCATTGCATCCTGTTCGATCCCAACGGCATCCATCGCGGCGGCATGGTGAGGCGCGGAACGCGGCGCGTCGTAACGGTGCTGTTCTCGCCGGCGTCTTAGTCCCCACCAGACAAGACGAAGCCCGCCCGCACGCGATGCCGGAAGGTTGGAGGCTGTAGGCGCACGGGCGTTCTTCGCCCCAATGAAACGGGAGAC
>CAYXMO010000030.1:0-18149 GCA_964465935.1 uncultured Rhizobium sp. | reverse complement strand
TCGGACGAGCCCATCAGGTTCTCGATCGCGTTCATCACGAAGGCGCCGTTGTCGGCGAATGGCGTCGCGACCTTCTTGCCATAGGCGTTCTCGACATGGACCCAGAAGCGGTCGTCGAAGATGTCGCTGTCGGCCATGACGATGACGTTGATCGGGCCGCTCGACTGCTTGAGCTGCGGCGGCAGCGCGGCGGGCGGCGGCTGGCCGGGGACCGTCATCGCGGCGGGCGGGCCGGCGGCGAACGCGGTTTTGGCGGGGCCGGAGATGCGCGCGGCGATAGTGAAAGCCTCGCCGGTCGGGCGGATCGCGCCGAGCAGGTCCTGCGGCCGCGGATTGAAGCGCACCATCTCGACGTCGAGCAGCGAGGCTTCCTGCGACGAGCGCACCAGCGGCGCGAACGACGTCGTCGCGCCCTTGAGCGGGTGCAGCGCGCCGGTGCTGGCGAGGTTCAGCGCCTGCAGATTGGCGGTGACAGTGTCCTTGGGATCGAACTGCGCGTCGGTGAGGTGCAGCCAGATCGGATAGCTCGCCACCGGATTGCGCGGATCGGACGACATCTGCACGCGCTGCGCCAGTTCGCGGTCGGCGACGACCTTGCCCGGCGTGTAGCCGACGCCCCAGGCCTGGAACAGCTTGGGCAGGTCGGACGACGGATCGCCGCCTTCGCGCGGGTCCATGCCGCCGCCGGGCGCGGCGAGTTCGGAATTGGGATCGACGAAGGCGAGAAGACGGCCGCCGCGCAACACGAACTGGTCGATGGCATAGAGCGCCGCGGCGCTCAGCCCGGCCGGATGCACCACCATCAGCACCGACACGTTTGCCGGAATGCTGTTGGCCGATGGATCGAGCATCTGCGTCGTGTAGGTCTGCGACAGCTCGGTGTAGATCGCGTAGGGCTGGGCGTTGCCCTGCATCGCCGCCTGCATGCCGCCGGCGCCGGTGTCGAGCGGCAAGGTCGAGAGGATGCCCAGCACCGCCTTTTGCGGTTGGGATAAGTGGAAGATCAGGGTCGAGAGGTCGAATTCGAGATAGCGTTCGCGCTCCGGCGTGAAGTAGGGGATGGCTTCCTTGCCGTCGATCCGGTTGGTGCCGACCAGACCGAAATAGACCGTGTCGCCGGAGTCGGTCGGCGCGCCGGTCAGCCCGTTCGAGGTCGCTTCGTCTTCCGCCGCGGTGTAGGGCTCGGGATCGACGTCTTGCAGGATGATGCGGCCATGGCTGAGCGAAGCGTATTCCTCGAGCAGGTCGTGCACCCGCTTGGCGTAAGCCGCGGTCTGGGCATAGTCGGCGGCGATCTTCTTGGAATAATAGAATTTCAGCGTGATCGGTTCGGGGATCTTGGCGATGATGGCGCGGGTGCCGTCGGCCAGGGTGAACTGGCCGTTCTCGGTGAGGTCGAGCTTGGCGGTGGTGAGCCACAGATTGGCGGCGATGTTGATCGCCACGAAGATGACGACCGCCAGGACAAGCGCGGCGACGGCGTAGAGACGGCGTGAGAGCGGTTTCATCGGATCAGCCGCTCTTCTTCAGATCGATCACCACGACATTGGCGGTCAGGAACAGCGCGATCAGCGAGAAGAAATAGACGATGTCGCGCAGGTCGATGACGCCGGCCGAGATCGCGGTGAAATGGGTCAGGAAGCTGAACGACGACACCGCGTTGACCAGCGCCAGCGGCGCCCAGGCGCGGAAGAAGTCGAGCACCAGCGGCGCGCCGGAGATCGCGAACAGGAAGCACACCACCACGGTGACGACGAAGGCGATCACCTGGTTGCTGGTGGTCGAGGAGATGCAGGCGCCGATCGCGAGATAGCCGCCGGCCATCAGCAGACTGCCCGCGTAAGACGCGACGATCACGCCATTGTCGGGATTGCCCAGATAGTTGACCGTGATCCAGATCGGGAAGGTCAGCGCCAGCGCCACCGCGATGAAGGCCCAGGCAGCGAGGAATTTGCCCGCCACCGTCGCCCACAGCGGCACGGGCAGGGTAAGCAGCAGCTCCATCGTGCCGGTGCGGCGCTCCTCCGCCCACAGCCGCATGGCGATGGCGGGCACCAGGAACAGATAGAGCCAGGGGTGATAGGCGAAGAACACCGAGAGGTCGGCGATGTTGTTGTCGAAGAAGCGCCCGACATAGAAGGTGAAGGCGCCCATCGCGAGCAGGAAGATCACGATGAAGACGTAAGCGAGCGGCGTCGCGAAATAGGCGGCGAATTCGCGCTTGAAGATCGGCCAGATGTATTTCATGCCGCCGAGGCCTTCTTGCGCGCCGCGTCGTGCGTGGTGATGGCGCGGAACACTTCGTCGAGGCGGCCGGCCTCGGCGCGCAATTCCCTGACGTCCCATTTCTCGGCGACGGCGAGGGCGCTCACCGCTTCGATGGGGAGCGCGCCGTTGCGCGGGAAACAGGTGAACTGCACCGTGCCGTCGCCGCGCGTCTCGATATCGACGCCGGAAACCGAGCCCAGCGCCTTCAGCTTGGCTGCCGCGGCGTCGCGCAGCGCCGCGGGCAGGGCGAGGGTCACCGCATTGTGATAGCGCGAGCGCGCCAGCAATTGCTCCGGCGTGCCGTCGGCGACGATCTGGCCGCGGTCGATGATCACGGCGCGGGTGCAGATCGCTTCGACCTCTTCGAGAAGGTGCGTCGAGACGATGATCGCCTTCTCCGCCGCCATGCCGCGGATCAGCCGGCGCACCGAATGCTTCTGGTTGGGATCGAGGCCATCGGTCGGCTCGTCCATGATCAGGACGGGCGGGTCGTGCAGGATCGCCTGCGCCAGGCCGACGCGGCGCTTGAAGCCCTTGGACAGCGTCTCGATCGGCTGGTCGAGCACACTTTCGAGCTCGGTCTTCTCCACTGCCGCGTCGGCGCGCGCTTTGCCGGCGAGCCCCTTGAACCCGCGCACTTCGGCGATGAAGACCAGGAATTGCCGGGCCGTCATGTCGCCATAGGCCGGCGCCCCTTCGGGCAGATAACCGATGGCGGCCTGGGCCGCGAGTTCGTCCATCTCCACGTCGTGGCCGCAGACCCGGACCTTGCCCGCCGTGGGGGCGAGGAAGCCGGTAATCATCTTCATGGTTGTGGATTTGCCGGCGCCGTTGGGGCCGAGAAAGCCCAGGACTTCGCCCTTGCCGACCGTGAGCGACAGATTGGCGACCGCCATGGTGGGGCCGAAGCGCTTGGTCAGTCCCTCGATCTCGATCATGGCGCCCGCTGCGGAAAGCTAGGGTTTGCTTAGAGAAAACGCCGCCATACCGCAAGTTCGAGCGTCTTAAACATCGGTCACTCCCAAGTTATGCCTTGACTCTTAGTTGAACGTTCAATCAAGTAGCGATCATGGCGGACGACACCAGGACGAGACTGCTCGTGACGGCGATGCGGCTGTTTTCGGAGAAGGGCTATGACGCGACCAGCGTCGCCGACATCCTGCGCGCGGCCGGCGCCAACAGCGGCAGCCTCTACCACTTCTTCCCGACCAAGCAGGACCTTCTGATCGAGGTCTTGAAGATGTATCGCGACGGCATCTTCCCGATGCTGCTGCAGCCGGCCTGGGAAGGCGTCGACGATCCGATCGAGAAAGTGTTCGCGCTGCTGGCGCAATATCGCCGGGCGCTGGCCGCGACCGACTGCTTCTACGGCTGTCCGATCGGCAATCTGGCGCTGGAGATCCACGAGCCCGATCCGCCGGTGCGCGAACTGATCGCGGTGAATTTCGACGGCTGGGTGACCGCGATCGCGCAGTGCTACGCCGACGCCGGCGCGCGCCTGCCGCCCGATGTCGACCGCCACGCCCTGGCGGTGTTCACGCTCACCACGATGGAAGGCGGCGTGATGCAGTCGCGCACCCACCGCAACCTGAAAGCCTTCGATTCTTCGGTCGCGATGCTGCGCGACTACGTTTCGCGTCTGGAAAAAACCGCAAAGGATGGGGTTCCCGCATGAAGTATCTCGCGCTCTCGCTGCTTGTTCTCGCGACGCCGGCCGTCGCTGCCGCGCCGCCGGCGATCAAGGACACCTCCTACCGCGAGGCCAACGGCGCGCGGGTGCAGCAGGTCGAGGTCGTGGTGCCGGTGCCGCCGGCCAAGGTGTGGGACGCGTTCATGACCGACGCCGGATTCATGGGCTGGGCCGCGCCGGTGGCGCATGTCACGCCCGGCAATGACGGGATGATGGAGGCGACCTACAGCCTTTCGGGCAAGATCGGCGACCCCGATAACATCCGCAACCGCATCGTCGCCTATGTCCCGTACCGCATGCTGACGATCCACAACGAGCACGTGCCCAAAGGCGCGCCGTTCAAACAGGAATTCATCTCGCAGATCCGCACCGTCGTCCTGCTCGACGATCTGGGCAATGGCAGCACCCGCGTCACGATCAGCGGCGTCGGCTATGGCGAAGGCGCCGGCTTCGACGAGATGTACGTGCATTTCAGCGCCGGCAATACCGAAGAGCTGGGCTCGCTCGTGACCTATCTGACCAAGGGGCCGGTCGACTGGAAAGCGCAGGCGGCGGCGATGACCGCGTCGGTCGGCCAGAAGAACTAAGAGGAGAAAACCATGCTCGACATCAAGGCGGTGCAAACCGCGACGCTTACCGGCTTTGCCCTGCAATTCGCCATGGTGATCGCCGGTCATTTCGTCCCGTTCATCGCGCTGCACATCTTCATGTTCGGCGGCATGGCCATTTCGGCGCTGGCGGGCGCGCTGTTCGGCCGCGTTGCGGCCGGCTTCATCGCGGCGGCGGCGGGCGGAGCCGTGGCCGGCGGCCTGTGCGCGCTGGTCGGCATCGCCGTCTCGGTGCTCCTTGGCGATACCGAAAGCGTGATCCTTATGCTCGGAACCTTGAGTTCCGCGGTAACCGGCGCGATTGGCGGCGTCATCGGCTGCCTTATCGGTGGACGACGCGCGGCGTCCGCCTAGTTGCCGTTGATCCGCCATGTTGAGGGTCTAGGATTTGCCCGAGGTCGCGAATCCGGGCTCCCGCATTGTTCGACGGCAAAATCCTGCAGCGCACCGCGATCCTGGGGATCGTGCTCGAACTCACCATGGTCGTGGCCGGGCATTACATCCCGTGGATCCGGGTCAATTTCTACGACTTCGGCGCGATGATGTTCGCCGGCCTCGCCGGGCTTCTCTACGCGCGCGATTTCGGCCAGGGCTATGCCAAGGGGGCGCTCGGCGGCGCCGTGGTCGGCGGCACCAGCGGCTTGATCGGGATCAGCGCCGCCAATGTGCTCGGCCATGTCGCGCTGATCGTGCTCCCCGTCGGCACCGCGATCACCATCCTGGTCGGAGCGCTGGGCGGGCTGTGGGGCCAGATGGGCGCTAACCTGCGCAAGCTCGGCATCTGAGCGCGTCTCAAATTTTGGAAAAAGAAGCCGGCGGAGCGATCGGGGTGGCCCGGAAGGAGGGCTGGGGGGCTTGATTCGCTTCCAGGCGGCCCGTCAACTCGCGTCCGCCGGCGAAGACACTATCGCCGCCGATCCGGACCGCGGCATGGTCCAATCGTGACGCTTTCAAGGCACAGGATGAGGAGAATGTAATGGGACGCTTCGTAAAGGCCACCGACGCGCTGATGACCTATCTGAGCCAGATGGGCGCGCGCGAGGCGCCGGCGCAGATCCGCTGCCGCGAGGAGACCGCCAAGATGCCGATGGCGATGATGCAGATCGCGCCGGAGCAGGGGGCGTTCCTGCAGGTGCTGGTCAAGCTCACGAGTGCGAAAAAGTATGTCGAGATCGGCACCTTCACCGGCTACAGCGCGCTCAGCGTCGCGCTCGCCATGCCGGCGGACGGCAGGCTGGTGGCGCTCGACGTCAGCAAGGAGTTCACCGACAAGGCGCGCGGCTATTGGAAAGAGGCCGGCGTCGAGTCGAAGATCGACCTGCGCCTGGGCTCCGGGCTCGACGCGCTCGACAAGATGATCGCCGCCGGCGAGGGCCCGTTCGATCTCGGCTTCATCGATGCGGACAAGTCGAACTATGACGGCTATTACGAGCGCGTGCTCAAGCTGCTGCGGCCGGGCGGGCTGATCGCGCTCGACAACATGCTGTGGAGCGGCGCCGTCGCCGACCCGAAGGTCACCGACGCCGATACCGCCGCGCTGCGCGCCCTTAACGCAAAAATCCATGCCGACGGGCGCGTCGACATGGCTCTGGCCACGATCGGCGACGGCGTGATGCTGGCGGTCAAGCGCTGATGGGGCTTGCGACGATCTTGTGACAGGGCCACACTTTGGCCGATGGCTGAAGAACCCATAGCTTTCCTCCGCGCGGCGTCATCGCCTGCCGCGCGGACGGTTTCCCAAGGCGGACAATCTGGTACGGCCGCGCCGGTGGCCTTCGACCGCGGCGAGCTCTCGCGCATCCTGACGATCTACGGCCGCATGGTCGCCGCCGGCGAATGGCGCGACTACGCCATCGATTTTCAGGGCGAGGCGGCGGTGTTCTCGATCTTCCGCCGCACCAGCGAGATGCCGCTGTTCCGGGTCGAGAAGCGCCCCAAGCTGCGCGCGCGCCAGGGCATGTACGCGGTGATCGCCGCGACTGGGCACGTCCTCAAGCGCGGGCACGATCTGGCGCAGGTGCTGCGCGTGTTCGACAAGAAGCTGATCAAGGCGCTGGCGAGCGAGTAACTTCTCCCGCAAGCCTGAGAGATTAGCTCCCCGTATATTTCGGCTTGCGCTTTTCGCTGAACGCCAGCATCGCTTCCTTGGCGTCGTTTGTCGCGCGGCGGCCCATCGCGAGGCCCACCGTCTCGTACTTCATCGCTGCGTCGAGGTCGGCGTCGAAATTGTGCTGCAGCACGCGCTTGGACACGCGCAGCGCCAGAGGCGGCCATTGCGTCATCTCGTTGGCGAGCTTGATGGATTCTTCGAGCAGCGCTTCGTGCTTGACGAGGCGGTCGAGCAGGCCGAGGCGATAGGCTTCGTCGGCGTCCACGGTGCGGCTGGTGAAGATCAAGTCGGCGGCGCGGGCATAGCCGACGATGCGTGGCAGGAAATAGCTCATACCCGAATCCGGCGACAGGCTGCGCTCGATGAACACGGTCTTGAAGCGGGCATGCTGCGAGCCGACGCGCAGATCGGCCGCCAGCGCCGTGCTCATGCCGGCGCCGGCGGCGATGCCGTTGACCGCGGCGATCACCGGCTTGTCGAAGCCGTGCCACATCTTGGCCCAGCGCCCGACCCAGCCATCCTCGTCCAGCCGCTCGGCTTGCGTGGTGGGGGCGGGGAGGTTGCCGCGGATGCCCGATTGCACCGCCGACAGGTCGGCGCCCGAGCAGAAGCCGCGCCCGGCGCCGGTCACGACCAGCGCCCGCACCGCGTCGTCGCGATGCGCTTCCTGCACCGCCGCCACGACCTCGCCGCGCAGCGCCGCCGAGATCGCGTTCAGCCGCTCCGGCTTGTTGAGGGTGAGGATCGCGACGTGCTCGTGCTTCTCGAACAGGATCGCTTCATAGGTCATCACGTTCTCCCGGTGCGTCCAGCGGCGCCTGAGCGGTCGGCACGGCTATTGCGCCGAGCTCATGACCCATTGCAGAAGGCTCTTGACCGGACCCGCGGCAACGCCGCGTTCCAGCGCGATCCCGATCTCGGCGATGTCCACGACGCCGTCCTCACCGATCTTGTAGTTGGAGTTGTGCGCGACGCTGAGTGCGATCTTGCCGTTGCGCCAGACGTGGAAATGGGGATAACCGCCGCCGGCCTTGCCCAGGAAGGTCCCGCTCTCGCGATCGTCCAAGACAAGTCCATGATCGTCGACACCGGCCTGCGCCAGCGTGTCCCAATCGATCGTGGTCGAGGGCTGGGGGAGATTCACGCCCGCGGGCGCGGCGCGCTGCACCACGCCGGCCACCTTGCGCTGCACTTTGGAGGGGGCGCCGTAGCGGGTCGGCGGCGGCGCGGCGGCTTGCACCTTCCATGGCGGCGCCGTCTTGGGTTGTGCCGGTGCCGCCGGCCCGTAGCGGGTGGGCGGTGGTGCGATCGCGTGCGGTGCTTTCGGCTGTGCCGTTTCGGGCCTGGCGGGCTTCGCCGGTAAGGGTTTGAGATGCGTCATCCGCCGCTCCAAGCGCCGAAGGATTATACTCCGAATCCGCCGGCGCCGCGCGATTTTCTTGCGCCTGCCGGAAACCATTAAAAAGGCCCCGCTGTCTCCACCGGGGCCTTTTGCGTTCGAGCGCTTTGCGGTTCAGCGCCGGCTGCCGAACAGGCGCAGGATGAACAGGAACAGGTTGATGAAGTCGAGATAGAGCTTGAGCGCGCCGAAGATCGCCTTCTTGCCCGAGGTCGCGGTGTCGTCGCCCGCGGCATAGGCGTTCTTGATCCACTGCGTGTCGTAGGCGGTGAGACCCGTGAAGATCAGCACGCCGATCACCGAGATGGCGAAGGCCACCGCGCTGGACATCAGGAAGAAGTTCACCACCGAGGCGATCACGATGCCGATCAGGCCCATGAACAGGAACGAGCCGAAGCCGGTCAGGTCGGTGCGGGTGGTGTAGCCCCACAGGCTCATCGCGCCGAAGGTGCCGGCGGTGATGAAGAAGGTCTGGGCGATGCTGGTGCCGGTATAGGCGAGCACGGCCGGCGCCAGGCCGATGCCCATGATCGCGGCATAGACCCAGAACGTCATCTGCGCCGCGCCCAGGCTCATCTTCTGCAGGCGGAACGAGAGCAGCAGCACCATGGCGAGCGGGGCAAAGAGCGCGACCCAGCCCAGGATCGTGATCCCCATGCGCCCGGTCGCCGGGTCGAAGGCGAAGAACAGCGCGCGGATCGCCGGCACGTCGGCGACCATGTAGGCGGTCGCGCCGGTGAGGACGAGGCCCACCAGCATGTAGTTGTAGACGCGCAGCATGTAGCTGCGCAGGCCCGCATCGACGGCATCGGCGGTTCCCGCCTGGCCGCGCAGGACGCGGTTGTCGTAGTCAGCCATCTGGATTCTCCTTTGCCGGCGCAGAGCCGGTTCGCCGCCAGTATATCGGGTTTCGTGTCGCCCGTATCAAGGGGTGCAAATTCCTGGATTCCTTACCGAATCGACACGATCTCGCCTCACGGCGTCACGATGTTGAACCAGGGATTGAACGGCGCCACCAGCGTGGAAGCGAACAGCAGCGCCGCCTTGGGCTTGGGGCCGCCGATCGTGATGGTTCCCTCGTTGAGGCCGTCGGCGAAGTCCATCTCGCCGGAGATCACCTTGTTCAGCGTCATCCGAGTGGTGGTGATGCGGGCGTCGGGCTCCGGCGGCAGCGCCTTGTCGTCGAGCTTGGCGAACACCAGAACGCAGTTCTTGAGCCTGAGCGTGTAGCGCTCCTTCTTGTAGCGCACGTCGCCGGTGAGATTGAGCTCCAGGCGGATGGTCTTCATGATTTGGTGCGCCTTCATCGCCTTCTCGACGTCGATCAGGATGCAGATGAAGGTCAGGAACTCGCCCATCGACATTGCCGCCAAAGTGTCGGCGCTGCCGGCATTGGGATTGGACAGGATCGCGACGCCGTTGCGCAGCTCCTGCGCCCCGCCGAGGTAGAAATTGCGCCAAGGAGCAGACGTCGCCTGGTAGCCCATCTGCTCATAGGCGTCGGCCAGCAGGTCCTTGGCTTCGTGGTTGTTCGGATCGGCGAACACGATGTTGTTCACGACGCTGGCGACCCAGCGATATTCGCCCTTCTTGAAGTCCTTCTTGGCGCGCGCCAGCACCGCCTTGGCGCCGCCCATATACTCGACATATTTGGCGCTCTCGTCTGTGGGATCGAGCGGATGCAGATGCGCCGGCACGCCGTCGAACCAGCCGATATAGCGCTGATACACGGCCTTGGAATTGTGATTGACGGTGCCGTAGTAGCCTTGGTTGTACCACTTGTCGTCCAGGCTCGGCGGCAGCTTCATCATGTTGCCGATCTCGGTCAGCGTGTAGCCCTGGTTGAGGCGCTGCAGCACCTGGTCGTTCAGGTATTTGTACATGTCGCGCTGGCTCTCGATCATCTCGGCCACCGCATCGCGGCCCCAGGTCGGCCAGTGATGCGCTGCGATCATGACGTCGGTCTTGTCGCCGAACAGCTCGAGCGATTGCGTCAGGTAATTCGCCCAGGCCAGCGCATCGCGCACCTTGGCGCCGCGCAGGGTCAGGATGTTGTGCAGCGTGTGGGTGCAGTTCTCGGCGATGTGCAGAGTCTTGTAGTCGGGGAAATAGATGTTCATCTCCGCCGGCGCCTCGGTGCCGGGCGTGAGTTGGAACACCGCGCCGACGCCGTCGAGGTCCATTGGCTTGTCGATGTTGTTTTTCTCGATCGAGATATTGGGTTCGATCAGGGTGATCGTACCGGTCGAGAGGCCCAGACCCAGACCAGCGCCGACCTGCGCCTCAGGTCCGCGCGGCAGGATGTTGCCGTACATGTAAGTAGCGCGGCGGCCCATCGCCGTCCCGGCATAGACGTTCTCGCTGGTCGCTTCTTCCATGAAGCCGATCGGCGCGATGACCTTCACTTCGGGGTCGGTGCCCTGGGTCTTGCCGACTTCGACCAATCCGCCGACGCCGCCGTCGTGATCGACATGGGTGTGGCTGTAGATGATGGCGCCGATCTCCTTGCCCGGCACCGCTTTCTTCATCAGCTCCCACGCCGCCTGCGCCGCTTGCGCGGTGGTCAGGGGATCGACGACGATGAAGCTGCTCTCAGCTTCGATGAAGGTGACGACGGCCAGATCCATGCCGCGCGCCTGGTAGAGGCCCCAGCCGCGGTCGTTCTCGCAGATCTTGTAGAGGCCGTTGAAGTAGTTGAGCTGGGCGTTGCGCCACAGCGACGGATTGACGGTCGGCGGCGCCTTCTTGCCGGCCTGCAGGAAGCTGTACTGGTTCAGGTCCCACACCGTGTTGCCCTGCGCGTCCTTGACGATGCGGGGGCTGGGCGCGACCTGGTCCTTGCTCGCGTTGCGGAAGTCGTCTTCGCTGTTCTTGGGATCGAAGATCGGCCGCTTGGCGACGTCGCGGTTGAACTTGGCGGTGTGCGCGGTGGCCGGCTTGGGCGTCTTGAGCGGCTTCAGCACCGGTTCGGCGGCGGAGCCGAGCAGGCCCGGCCGTCCCTTCTTGCCGCCGGCGCCCGCCGCGCCGCCCTGGCCGCCCTTAAGGCCCTCGACCACCAGCTTGACCTTGCCGGCCATCTTCTTGCTGCCATAGAGGATCGTGACCGCGCCGACCTTGCAGCCGTCGCCGCCGCTGCCGCCATTGGCGCCTTTGCCGCCGGCACCGCCGCTGCCGCCATTGCCGCCGATCAGCTTCAAGGTGAAGCGCCCGGTGATCGTGCCGGCAAGGAAGGGCAGGTTGGCGATGTCGGGCGCCGCGCCGCCGTCGGAGCCGTCCTCGCCGTCGGAGCCGTTGAGGCCGTCCTTGCCGTCCTTGAGCTTGATGGTGACCTGCGAGTTCGCGCCGGCGGCCAGCTCGCCGACCACGAAGCGGCTGCCTTCGTTCAGCACCAGCTCGCCGCCGGGCTCGATCTCCAGCCTGCCGGCGACGACATCGGCGCCGCGCGACCCTGGCACGTCGACATGCAGCGTCTGGCCGGCGCGCACGCTGACGCGCTTGTGCGCGAAGCGGGCGCGCCTGGCGCCGTTGTCGGTGAGCGTGCCGCCATGGCGGGCAGTGTCGTGATCGGAGAGGTTGTTCGATTGGGCGAGCGTGTCGGCGACGAGCGCGCGGATGGTCTTGGTTGCGGTCATGGCGGGAGCCCCGTGGTCGGATTGCGCAAGAGCGCGCGCCCGGTCTGCGCATACGGCGCGGCGACGCATCGCAAGCGTCGAACGCAGGCATCTTCAAGTCAAATGTCGGTTCTGTATGGCTGGCGGCGTTTGACGCATACCAAAATCGCCGCTCGCATTACGGCGCGCGCAGTTGCGCCGCAGGGCGTGCGGCAAGCGCCGCCCAGGCGCCGGCGAGACCGAACAGCAGCGTCGCGGCGCCGCCGCCGAGCACGGTAAGCAGCGCGACGCCGGCGTCGAAGGTCAGCGGCACTTCGAGCACCTGGCGGCAGATGATGTCGGCGGCGAGCGTGCCGGCGCCCAACGCCAGCAGGCCGGTGAGGACGCCGGTGACGCCGTACTCGACGACATAGACCAGCGCGATCCGGCCGCGCGTCGCGCCCAGCACTTTGAGCACGGTGGCATCGTAGAGCCGGCCGCGGCTGCCCGCCGCGATGGCGCCGGCGAGCACGAGGAGCCCCGACAGGATGGTCAGCAGGCTGGCGGCGCGCACCCCGTCGCTCAATTGCTGCAAGAGGCCGTTCACTTGCGCGATGGCGTCCTTGACCTTGATGGTCGAGATGTTGGGGAAGGCGTCGGTCACGGCGCGGTAGAGCGGCTCCTCGTCCTTGGGGTCGACGCGCACCGTGGCGAGGAAGGAATGCGGCGCCTTGTCGATCAGCCCGGGCGACATCACGATGATGAAATTCTGCCCGCCGGTGGTGAAATCGACCTTGCGCAAGGACGCAATGGTGCCTTCGATCTCGCGCCCCAGCACGTTGAGCACCATCTTGTCGCCGAGCCTGAGGCCGAGGCCCTGCGCCAGATCGGCGTCGAACGAGATCAGCGGCGGGCCGTCATAATTCGCCGGCCACCACTGGCCCTCGACGATCACGGTGCCTTGCGGCGGCGTCGCCGCATAGGTGATGCCGCGGTCGCCGCTGACAGCCCATTTCGCGTCCGGCGCGATTCTGGCGTCCTTGGCGGCCACGCCCTTCAGCGATACGATCCGTCCACGGATCATCGGGGTGCGGCGGTAATCTTCTGCCGAACGATAGCGGTGGATGGCGGCGTCGAAGCGCGCGGCCTCGTCCGGCTGGATGTCGACGAAGAAGAAGCTGGGCGCGGTGCCCGGCAGGCGGTCCTTCACCTGCGCCGCGATGGTGTTGTCGAGCAGCGACACCGTCGCCAGCAGCGTGAGGCCGAGGCCGAGCGCCGTCACCACGCCGGTCGTCGCCGCGCCGGGACGCGTCAGATTGGCGAGCGCGAGGCGCGGCACCGGCGCGCGCGGCCTGGGCACGCGGCGCAGCAGCCAGCGCAGCGCTTCGGCGATCAGGCGCAGCGCGACCAATCCAACAGCCGCACCGCCCAGAAATTCGGCTGCGAAGAGCGGCGATGGCGCGAGCAGCAGCGCCAATCCGACCACCAGCAGCGCCGCGACTCCGGCACCGAGCAGATAGGGCAGGGCGCCGCGCGCGCTCACAGGCGCGACAAGGTCGCGGAACAGACTGGCCGGCGCGATCAAGCGTGCGCGCGCCAGCGGCGGCACGGCGCAGGCGATGGCCGAGAGCAAGCCGAATGTCCCCGCCAGCAGCAGCGGCTGGACATAGAGCGCGAAGTGGGCGGGCGCCGGGATGTCGCTGCCGTAGAAATATTCCACCGCGAAGGGCAGCAGCGCGCCGAGTACCAATCCCAGGACGACCGCGGCGAGCGCGATCGCCATCACCTGGAAGAAGAAGATCAGGAAGATGAGCGCGCCGTCGGCGCCGAGCGATTTGAAGATCGCGATCTCGGCGCGCTTGCGGTCGAGGAATGCCGACACCGCTTGTCCGGCGCCGACGCCGCCCACCGCCAGCGCGGTCAAGCCGACCAGGGTCAGGAACATCGTCACCTGCTCGACGAAGCGGCGGATGCCGGGGGCAGCGTCGCCGCGGTCGCGGATGTCCCAGCCGGCATCGGGGAACGCTGCCGCCGCCTCGGTCTTGAACGCCTTGACGTCGGCATTGGGTGGCAGCACGACGCGATAGTTGTAGTCGATCAGGCTGCCCAGGGTGACGAGGCCGGTGCGCGCCAGCGACGCGGTCGACACCAGGATATGCGGCCCCAGGCTGAAGCCGCCGGAGATGCGGTCGGGCTCGCTGTTCAGCGCCGCGCTGAGGCGAAAGACCTGCGTCCCGATCTTCATCAGCCCGCCGGGCTTGAGGTTCAGCCGGTCGAGCAGGGTCTGCTCCGCCACCGCGCCGCAGACCTGCGTGTCGCAGCGTAGCGCCTGCTGCAGCTTTTGATCGGGCGAAAGCGACACTGCGCCGAAGAAGGGGTAGGCGCCATCGACGGCCTTCAACTCCACCAGTTGCCGCTCGTCTTCGACGCCGTTCTTGAGGGCATAGGCCATCGCCCGCATCGAGACGGCTTCGGAGACGCGTCCGCGCTTGCTCAGATAGGCAAGTTCGTCGGCGCCCGCCTCGCGATGCACCAGATGCACCACCACGTCGCCGCCGAGCAGGGTGCGGCCTTGCTCGGCGAGGCCGGTGAGGAACGCCGTCGACAGCGACTCGACCCCGGCGATGGCGGTGACGCCGAGCACCAGGCAGGCGAAGAAGATGCGAAAGCCGGCCAGCCGCGTGCGCATCTCGCGCCGCGCCAAGCGCAGGGCCAACGCGATCCGGCTCATGCGGCGCGCTGGTCGGAGACGATGCGGCCGTCCTTCAGCCGCACGATGCGCTGGCAGCGCGCCGCCAGGCTCTCCTCATGCGTCACCAGGAACAGCGTCGCGGCGCCGCGCGCGTGCAGCGCGAACAGCAGGTCGGAAATCTCCGCCCCGGTGGCACCGTCGAGATTGCCGGTCGGCTCGTCGGCGAACAGCACCGCTGGGCCCGGCGCCATGGCGCGAGCCAGCGCGACGCGCTGCTGCTCGCCGCCGGAAAGCTGTCCGGGATAGTGGTCGGTCCGCGCCCCCAGTCCCACCGCCGCCAGGGCATCGCGCGCCCGGTCGAAGGCGTCGGCCACGCCGGACAGCTCCAGCGGCACCGCGACGTTCTCCAGCGCCGTCATGGTCGGGATCAGGTGGAAGGACTGGAACACGATGCCGACGCGGCCGCGGCGAAAGCGCGCCAGCCCGTCCTCGCCCATGCGGGTGATGTCGGTCCCGGCCACGGTGACGCGCCCGGCGGTCGCGGTCTCCAGCCCGGCCGCGACCATCAGCAGCGACGACTTGCCCGACCCCGACGGCCCCAGAAGCGCCACGGTCTCGCCCGCTTCTATCGACAAGCTGACGCCGTTCAATATGTTGACCGGCCCGGCGACGCTGGACAGTGTCAGCCGCACGTCTTCCAAAAGGATGGCTTGTGGGGGATTGTGCATCGACGACTCGCGGGGCCTACAGGCGATATGGGATGAGCACCGCCCGCTTCAAGCGCATGCTTAGCATGATCGCGCTTCTTGTCCTCGCAGGGGCCGGCGCTCATGCCGCACCCGTGAAGATTCTCGCCCTGGGCACCAGCCTGACCCAGGGCTATGGCGTCGCGCCCGGTCTCGACTTCACCGCCGTGCTCGAGGCGCGGCTGAAAGCCTCCGGCGTGGATGCCAAGGTGATCAATGCCGGGGTCTCCGGCGACACCTCGGCCGGCGGGCTGGCGCGGCTGGACTGGTCGCTGGCCGACCATCCCGATGCCGCCATCGTCGAGCTCGGCTCCAACGACGCCCTGCGCGGCCAGTCACCGGCTGAGACGCAGAAGAACCTGACCGCGATCCTGACCCGGCTCAAGGCGGCGCATATCCCGGTGCTGCTCGCCGGCATGATGGCGCCGCGCAACCTCGGCCCCGAATACGCGGCGCAGTTCGATCCGATCTATCCCCGGCTCGCCAAACAGTTCGGCACGCTGCTCTATCCGTTCCTGCTCGACGGCGTCGCGATGAATCCCAAGCTCAACCAGGCCGACGGCATCCATCCCAACCCGGCCGGGGTGAAGATCATCGTCGAGCGCATCATGCCGCTGGTGAAGCGCCTGGTGGCGCAGGTGAAGCGCTAGATGTTCCGGCGCCTTCTTTCGGTCGGCGGGTTCACGCTGCTGTCGCGCATCACCGGCTTCATGCGCGACATCCTGATGGCGTGGATCCTGGGCAAGAGCTTCCTCTCCGACGCCTTCATCGTCGCCTTCATGTTCCCCAATTATTTCCGCGCCATCTTCGGTGAGGGCGCGATCAACCCCGCCTTCCTGCCGCGCTATGCGGCGCTGCACGCGCGCGGCGAGCACGCGGCGGCGGCGGTGTTCGCCGACCAGATTTTCTCCTGGCAGATGCTGGCGCAGCTGGCGATCCTGATCGGGGGCCTGCTGTTCATGCCGGCGATCGTGCATGTCATCGCGCCGGGCTTCGCGGCCAATCCCGGCCAGATGGCGATGACCGTCAGCCTGGCGCGCATCACCTTTCCCTACCTGATCCTGACCCTGGTCGCGATCCAGCTCTCGGCGATGCTCAACGCCATCGACCGCTTCTGGGCGGCGGCGGCGTGGTCGAACTTCCAGAACCTGGGCATGATCGCGACGCTGATCTGCTGGCGCTGGTTTCCCAACGCCGCCTATGCCGCCGCCTGGGGCGTGCTGCTGGGCGGCTTCGCGCAGCTCTTCTTCATGCTGTGGGCGGCGCGGCGCGACCATCTCAGCCTGCGCATCGCGCTGCCGCGCTGGACGCCGGAGGTGCGGGAATTTTTCCGGGCGCTCGGAGCCGTCACCATCGGCACCGCGACGACGCTGGTCGCGCCCCTGATCGACACGGTGCTGGCGAGCTTCCTGGCCGAAGGCAGCCGGACCGCGCTCTACTACGGCGACCGCATCTTCCAGCTGCCGCTCGGCGTGCTCGGCATCGCGCTCGGCACCGTGCTGCTGCCGGACATGGCGTCGCGCCTGGCCAGGAACGACCGCGCCGGCGCCGACGCGGCGCAGAACAACGCAGCGGCGCTGACCCTGCTGCTGACCTTGCCGTTCGCGGCGGTGTTCTTCGTCATTCCCGACACCATCATGCGCGCGATCTTCGCGCATGGCGCGTTCGACGCGCATGCCGCGGCGCTGGCCGCGGTCGCGCTCGCCGCCTACGGCGTCGGCCTGCCGGCCTTCGCGCTGGTGCGCATCGTCGCCTCGACGTTCTACGCGCGCCACGACACCGCGACGCCGGCGCGCGTCACCCTTATCGCCTTCGCCGCCAATATCGCGCTGAAGCTGGTGCTGGTTCTGGGACTGCATATGGGACTGGCCGGGATCGCGCTCGGCACCGCGTTCGGCGCCTGGCTGAACGTCGCCATGCTGGTGTGGCTCGGACGCCGCCGCGCGCTGCTGGGCGTCGCCGACAGTTTCCGCCGCGCGCTTGTGCCCATCGTCGTCGCCGCCGCCGGCGCCGGCGCCGGCGCCTATGGCGGCGTGCGCCTGGCCGCGCAGCTGCCTGTCGGCGGCGTCTGGCACGACCTTGCCGCGCTGGCCGCTGCCGCGGGGTTGGGCGGACTGCTTTATCTCGGTGTCGTCCTCGCGTTCCGCAGATCGCTGCCGCTGGGCCGCCTCGCCGCCAACAAGACCTGAACCATGCCGCGCCTGTTCGTTGCCCTCGCCATTCCCAACCCCGTCGCCGCTGCGCTGGCGCTGACCCAGTCCGGCGTGCCCGGCGCGCACTGGCAGTCGCGCGAACAGCTGCACCTGACGCTGCGCTTCATCGGCGACGTCGACGGCCGCGACGCGGCGATGATCGAGGACGCGCTCGCCGCGATCCAGGCGCCGGCGTTCGCGCTGGCGCCGCATGGCGTCGGCGAGTTCGGCGGCAAGCATCCGCATGCGCTATGGGCCGGCGTGCGCGCCAGCGAGAAGCTGCTGCATCTGCAGCGCAAGGTCGAGACCGCGCTGCAGCGCGCCGGCCAGCCGGCCGACGGGCAGAAATACACGCCGCACATCACGCTGGCGCGCCTCAATCGCGGCACCAACACCGGCCGGGTGATGGACTGGCTGACCGATCACGCGCTGTTCACCGCGCCGCAGTTCCCGGTCGCGGGGTTCATCCTGTATTCGAGCGTGCTGACCAGCGACGGCAGCATCTACCGCGCGGAGCGGGCATACCGGTTGCGCTAGCCGGCCGTTTCCTCGATCGCTTCCATGTCTTCGTCCGAGAGGCCGAAGTGATGGCCGATCTCGTGGATCAGGACGTGGCGCACGATGGTGCCCAGTGCTTCGTGATGCTCCGCCCAGTAGTCGAGGATGGGGCGGCGGTAGAGGAAGATCATGGTCTGGCTGCCATGGACGTGCCCGGCCTCGTGGTCGGCGAGCGTGGCGCCCTGGAACAGGCCCAATATGTCGAACTCGCTGTCCAGCGCCATCGCCTTGACCACGTCGCCGTCGGGGAAATCCGCGATGCGGAACACGATCTGGCCGGTCAGGTCGCGAAATTC
>CAYXMO010000029.1:14277-18158 GCA_964465935.1 uncultured Rhizobium sp. | reverse complement strand
GCTCGCCGCGCGCCCAGGCGCCGCCCTTGGGCATGTTGGTCTGCGCGTCCCAGTCCAGCAGCGCCTCGATGCTGGCGAGCTTGGCGGACAGCGCGAACTTCGCCGCCGCCCGCGCATAGGGATCGGCCTGCGTGTTGGATGAAGCCATGAATCGGTTCCGGTGTTCCCCCGAAACCGACTCTAGCGAAGATCGAACCTCAGATCACCATCTGGGTCTGGATCACGACCGCGACCAGCTTGCCGTCCTCGCGGGTGACGTTGGTCTGCCACACCGAGCTGCGGCGGCCGACATGCAGCGGCACGGCCTCGGCGAAGATCGGAGCCCCTTCCTTGGGCGCGCCGATGAAGTTGGTCTTGCTCTCGATGGTCGTGGTCTTGGCACCCTCGGGCAGGTTGAGGAACGCGCCGCAGGAGGCGACGATGTCGGCCAGCGACATGATCGCGCCGCCATGCAGCGTGTTGCCGGAGCGGCAGAGTTCGTTTCGGGCGTCGAGCCGGGCGCGGACGCGGTCCTTGCCGGCTTCGGTGATCACAAGGCCGATCATCTTGGGGAAGGGCTGTTCGGCGGGCGTCAGGCGGGGCGCGTCGCTGTCATTGGCCGGCGTGCCGGCAAGCTGGGCTGTCGCAACATGGAGCATGACGGTTCTCCTTCTGATCCGGAATGGAGCGAAGATCGCCCGTTTGTCCCGGAATACTTCGTGCACCCCCGGTCTCTGCATAGACCATGCCTGTACCGTTTTAGGACGAACGGCCCCTTTAGGATTTGTTGTCGGTGCGGGAATACCCTGCGCCGGTTCCATCGGCGAAGAACCCGTGCTGCACCGCTTCACCGCGCCTTGGCTTGATCAGTCGACCTATGCGCTGGACTGGAACGGTCCGGCGGATCGCGCCTTCGCGCCGATCGCCGATCTGTCGCTGCCCATCGCCGAGCGCTTCCGCGCCGTGGCGCAAGCGTTCCCAGGCCGTGTCGCGGTCGCCGATGGCGAAAGCAGCATCACCTACAAGGAAGCGCTGCAGCAGGTCGATGCGCTCGCCGCGCGCCTTGCCGGCGAGACGGCGCCGGATGACCTCGTCGGCATCCTGCTGTCGGCTTCCATCGAGTTTCCGATTGCCATGCTCGCCTGCCTCGCGGCGGGGCGGCTGTTCGTGCCGCTCGACCTGCATTACCCGCGTGCTTGGCTGGCTTCGGTGATGCAGGACAGCGGCATCGCCGCCGTGATCGGCCGTTTCGAAGACGCCGAAAGCGCCGAGCTCGTTCCACAAGGCACGCGCCGGATCGATCTGGCGCAACCGGCAAGCCGCACGGCATCGTTCGCGCCGAAGGGACCTGACGAGCCGGCCATCGTGCTCTTTACCTCCGGCAGCACCGGCAAGCCCAAGGGCATCGTCAACAGCCAGCGCGCCCTGCTGCGCCGCGTCGCGCAATATGTCGAGGCGGCGCATATCAATGAGAGCGACCGCTTCCTGCCCTTGAGCTCGGAATGCACCATCGCCGGTCTGCGCGAGCGCCTTACCGCACTGCTCACCGGCGCTTCGCTGCACGTCATCGACGTCCAGCGCTCCGGCGCGCGGCAGATTCTCGACCGCATGAACGGTGCGAACGTCACCATGCTCTATGCCGTGCCGGCGCTGCTGCGCTCGCTGATGCAGCTCGACGACGGTCGGGCGCCGGCGTCGCTGCGCGTCGTGCGCGTCGGCGGCGATGCGGTGCTGTGGAGCGACATCGAGGCGCTGCGCGCCTGGGCCGATTGCCGCATCGAGCTCGGCTACAGCTCGACCGAAGCGCCGATCATGCAGTGGTTCGTGCCCAGGGACTTTCCGCAGGAAGGCGCCAAGGTACCGCTCGGCCATCCGCTGGCCGGCAACGCGCTTGCCATCGTCGGCGACGACGACGCGCCGGTGGCGCCGGGCGAGACCGGCGAACTCATCGTGCGCAGCCCCTATGTCGCTCTGGGCCGCTGGAGCGAAGGGCGCTGCGACGGCGCCGATTTCCCCGCCGATCCGAAAGATGAGTCCTGCCGCATCCTGCGTACCGGCGACCTGGTGCGGCTGCGGGCCGACGGCCTGATCGATCTCATTGGGCGCAAGGACCGCCAGCTGAAAATCCGCGGCCAGCGCATCGAGCCGGGCGAACTGGAAGCAGCGCTGCGCCGCCAGCCCGGCATGCGCGACGCCGCCGTGTATCCGCGCCGGGTCGGCGCCCAGTGGTGGCTGATCGCCTATATCGTCGGCGATGCCGATACCGCCACGCTCAAGACGGCGCTGCGCGATACGCTGCCGGCGGCGCTGCAGCCGCAGCGCATCCATCGTCTCGACGAACTGCCGCGCCTTGCCAGCGCCAAGCTCGACATGGCGGCGCTCGTTGCGCTCGACGAAGAGTGGCAGCGCCGCGAAGTCACAGCGCTCGCGCCTGGTGCCGCGCCGCAAGGCGAGACCGAGGAGACGATTGCCGCGATCTGGTGCCGCGTGCTCGAACGCGACGCGGCCGGCCGCGACGACGATTTCTTCGATTGCGGCGGCGACTCGCTGTCGACGCTCGGCCTGATGTTCGGCATCGAGGAGGCGCTGGGGCGCGAGCTGCCGGTGACCATGATCTACGAAGCCCCGACCATCGCCGCGCTCGCCGCCGCCATCGAACAGCACAAGGCGCCGGTGTTCTCGCCGCTGGTCAAGATCAAGGACGGCGGCGGCGCGCCGCTGTTCGTCGTGCACGGCGTCGGCGGCAATGTCATGGAGCTGTTCGCCTTCGGCCGCCGCCTGAGCCAGCCGGTCTACGCGCTGCAGGCTCGCGGTCTCGACGGCAAACAGGCGCCCAACCGCAGCATCGCGGCGATGGCCGACGACTATCTCGCCGCGATCCGCACCGTCTTTCCGCACGGGCCCTGGCATCTGGCGGGCTATTCCTCCGGCGGCCTCGTCGCGCTCGAAATGGCGCAGCGCCTGCGCGCCCAGGGCAAAGCGCCGGCCTCGCTCACCTTGATCGACACCCAGACCAATGCCCGGCAATGGCCGCTGGCGATCTGGGCCGAGCATGTGCTGGGCCGCCTGCGCCATCACCGCCAGTCGCTCGCCGCCCTGCCGGCGCGGGCGCGGCTCGCCTATGCCGGCAAGGCGTTCGCGGCGCTGGGAACGCTGATTCAGTGGCGCCTCGGCCTCAAAGCGCCGCCCAGTCCGCCGACCGCGATGCGCATTCCCCCGGCGCTGCAAGGGGTGTTCGATGCCACGCTGGCGGCCATCGCCGCCTATCGTCCGCGCCGTTATGACGGCCCGGTCGAGCTCATTGTTCCGCAGACGGCGGACGCCTTCATGGCCCAGCCGGCCCGGCTTTGGCGTCTGTATTGCGCCCATTTGGCGGTGAGTCGGGTGCCGGGCGACCATCTTTCGATGATCCGGGGTGTAAACGCCGTAAACATAGCGGCTGTCTTCGCCCGAATTCTGGGCAACTGACTGTCCGAGTCCGCCCCGGCTTGAAAGTCGGTCACAGCGCAACCCGTCCGGGAGCCCGCTGACAGGTTCCCGCCACAAATCGGCCCCACCGCCTCGTTTTCCTTACTATGTATTTGTTGCGGCGCGGATAATCGGTACATTGCACGCTAAGCGATAAGCTGTTTTCGGGGTTCGGGGTGGTTTGGGTGCCACCCCGCGTCCGCGCGTTTGGGCGAGTGGGGGACTGTTACCTTGCAGATACTGAGTAGTTCTCCCCGGTATGCCGAGCGCCTGGCATGGCTCGGCCTTGCACTCGCCTTTGCGACACCGGTGACCGCGCAAGTGTTGCCGGGCGCGGTTCAGCCCGGACGCGACCGTCCCGGCCCGGCGCTGCCGACGCAGCCCGATTTCGATTTCTCGATCGTGGCGCCGCATCGCTCGGCGGTGCCGCGCGC
>CAYXMO010000029.1:10978-14177 GCA_964465935.1 uncultured Rhizobium sp. | reverse complement strand
AGCCCGATTTCGATTTCTCGATCGTGGCGCCGCATCGCTCGGCGGTGCCGCGCGCCGTCGATGAAGTCCATTTCAAGCTCACCGACATCAAGATCACCGGCGCCACCACGATCACGGCGCAGAGCTTCGCCCCGCTCTATGCCGGCCTGATCGGCAAGGACATCACGCTCGCCGACATCCTCGACGTCGCCGACAAGATCGAGGCGGCGTATCGCGCCCGCGGCTATCTGCTGGTGCGCGCCTATGTCCCGCCGCAGCGGGTGCGCGACGGCGTGTTCACGATCAACGTGGTCGAGGGCTTCCTCGCCTCGGTCACCGTCCAGGGCGGCGACCCCGACACCAAGGCGCTGGTCCGCCGCTATCTCGCGCCTGCCACCGCCTCGCGGCCGCTGACCTTGCCGTCGATCGAGCGCGGCTTGCTGCTGACCAACGACATCCCCGGCATCACCGCCACCGGCGTGCTGCGCCCATCGCCCGACACCCAAGGCGCGTCCGACCTGGTGGTCGACGTCTCGCAGCCCTGGATCGCCGGCGGCATTGGCGTCGACAATCGCGGCTCGCGCTTCTCCGGCATCTGGACCGTCGCCGGCGATGTCGAGTTCAACGGCGTGCTCGGCGAAGACCAGCTGATGCTCAGCGCCACCGTGTCGCCCAACTCGTTCGAGCAGGCGGCCGGCACGCTGCGCTACCGCCGCGCCATCGGCGACGACGGCTTGATCGGCAGCCTGATCGCCAGCGTCACCCATGGCGAGCCGGGCTCGACCTTGAGCGCCGCCAATGTGCTGACCGATTCCTATGCCGTCGGCCCGCGCCTGACCTATCCCTTGATCCGCAGCCGCGCCGAGACGCTGCTGCTCGACGGCGGCTTCACGGTGCAGGACGCGTCGGTCGACGTCGCCGGCTTTCCCATCACCCATGACCGCTGGCGCGTGATCGATCTCGGCGGCTCCTACCAGAGGGGCGACGTCCTGGGCGGCATCTGGACCACGACCTTCGACATCGCGCAGGGCCTGCCGATCCTCGGCGCCACCAAGAACAACGCCCCCACCGCCTCGCGCGTCGGCGCCCAGTTCGACTTCACCAAGCTGACGGCGTTCACCCGCCTGGCGATCCCGCTGCCCGACAGCTTCAGCGCCGTGTTCGCGCTGCAGGGCCAGTTCTCGTTCTCGCGCCTGATCACCGGCGAGCAGGTGTCGTTCGGCGGCACCCAGATCGGCCGCGGCTACGATCCGGGCGCGATCACCGGCGACCACGGTCTGGGCGGCTCCGCCGAGTTGCGCTACGACCTGCGTTTCGCCGACCTTTCCTTCCTCAAAGCGGTCGAGCCCTACGTCTATGCCGACGCGGCCCAGACCTGGTACCGCAAGGACCCGTCGCTCTCCGACCAGAACATCATCTCGGCCGGCGGCGGCGTGCGTTTCTGGTTTCCCTACAATCTGACGGCCGCGGCCGAAGTCTCGCACAGCTTCCATGCGGTGCCGGGCAGCGACGCGGGCAAGGAAGCCACCAAGATTCTCGTCGATTTGGCCGTGCGTTTCTAACCGGACAAAAGCCATGAACAAGACCAGCGCCGCCCTCGTCCGCACCCTGCTCCTGGGAACCAGCTGTCTCTCCGTGCTCAGCCTGACGCCGGCGCTCGCCGGCCCGACCGGCGGCACCGTGGTCGGCGGCACCGCGACCATCACCGACCGCGGCAACACCACGACGATCGATCAGAAGACCGCCAAGGCGCTGATCACCTGGCAGGATTTCTCGATCGCCGCCGGCGGCACGGTGCGCTTCAACCAGCCCGGTTCGAGCGCGATCACGCTCAACCGCGTCATCGGTTCGCAGCCCTCGTCGATCTACGGCAGCCTGCTGGCCAACGGCCAGGTCTGGCTGATCAACGGCAACGGCATCCTGTTCGGCAAGGGCTCGCAGGTGAATGTCGGCGGCCTGATCGCCACCACGTCGGACATCGCCGACCGCGACTTCGAGGGCGGCACTTATTCGTTCAACGGCGGCACCGGTGCCAGCGTCGTCAACCAGGGCACGATCCGCGCCCGCAGTGGCGGCTCGGCGGTGCTGTCGGGCGCCAGCGTCGACAACCAGGGCCTGATCCAGGCCGATGCCGGCACCGTCGTGCTCGGCGGCGCGTCCGCCTTCACCATCGACTTCACCGGCGACGGCCTCTTGCGCTATGCCATCACCGCGCCCGCTGGCAAGGCCGACAACGGCCAGACCGGCGTCTCCAACTCCGGCACGGTGCAGGCCAACAATGGCGGCCGCGTGCTGATGACGGCGCGGGCCGCCGCCGACGTCGCCGGCGCGGTGATCAACACCACCGGCATCGTCACCGCGACCAGCGCCAAGCTGCAGAACGGCGAAGTCGTGCTCGACGGCGGCGACGGCGACGTCAACGTCTCGGGCAGCATCGACGCCTCGGGCGTGCGCGCCGGCCAGACCGGCGGCTCGGTCGCGATCACCGGCCACAACGTGACGGTCGCCGACGGCACCACGATCACCGCCTCGGGCGACATGGGCGGCGGCACGATCCTGATCGGCGGCGGCGCCCATGGCGCCGGCCCGATCGCCAACGCCGCCAACACCCATGTCGGGCGCGCGACGCTGACGGTCGACGCCTCGCGCCGCGGCAATGGCGGCAAGCTCGTCGTGTGGTCGAACGGTCTCACCGATTTCTCCGGCATCGTCAGCGCCATGGGCGGCGCGATGGGCGGCAATGGCGGCTTCGTCGAGACCTCGGGCCATGTGCTCAACGTCGCGCCGCAGGCCCATATCGACACCACCGCGCCCCGGGGCAAGACGGGCACCTGGCTGCTCGATCCCGACACGATCGTCATCGACGACGACGGCACCGACGGCGTCGGTTCGTCGAACAATCTCGCGGACATCTCGCCCGCGACCATCATCAACGCGCTGGCTTCGACCAATGTGACGCTCGAGGCCACGACCGCCATCCAGGTCAACGACGCGGTCACCTATTCCAGCGCAAACGCGCTCAGTCTGTTGTCCCAGGGCTCGATCGTGGTCAGCGCCGACATCCAGAATGCCGGCAGCGGCGCGATCAACCTGATCGCCGGCTGGGACGGCGAAACGACCGACCCGTCGATGTTCACCGATGCCGGCGTCTTCGGCGTCGGCGGGGGCAACGGCTACATCGAATTCGACAGCGATGCCTCGGTCGGCAGCTTCGGCGGCA
>CAYXMO010000029.1:0-10878 GCA_964465935.1 uncultured Rhizobium sp. | reverse complement strand
GGCAACGGCTACATCGAATTCGACAGCGATGCCTCGGTCGGCAGCTTCGGCGGCACCACGACCGTTGCCGGCGACAGCGTGATCATGGGCATCTATGGCACGCACACCCAGATCGGCTATCGCGGCGCGGGCGGCGGCGGCATCGGCGTCTTCACCACCGGCGACCTGTCGCTGTCGATCTACAATGGCGGCACGGTGCAGATCGGCAACGGCGCCGCGTTCGGCTCGATTGGCGGCGACGTCACCGGCGACATCCGCATCGAGGTCGGCGGCACGCTCAATCTCACCCAGGACACCGGCACCATCGTTCTGGGCAACCGCGCCACCGCCGGCCATGTCGAAACCGGCGACTTCTCGCTCCACGCCGCCGACCGCAGCGAGACCGGCAACGCGCTCAACGACAGCATCCTCGGCGACATCGTCGGCGGCGACGTCTCGATCACCATCGATTCCGCCCTGCTCGGCATCGGCCCGCTCAGCTATGCCAGCGATCACAAGCTCAGCCTGAGCACCGGCGGCACGCTCCAAGTCGATCACGACATCACCAACACCGGGCTCGGCGTGCTCGCCCTGAGCGCCGGCAGCGACATCACCCAAAGCGGCGTCATCAGCGTCCACAGCCTGACCGCGACCTCGACCGGCGGCAGCATCGACCTGTCCAACGGAGCCAATGTCGTGGCATCGGCGTCGTTCAGCGCGAGCGGCGACGTCCTGTTCGGCGACAACGCCGATCTGACGCTGGAGGACATCACGGCGGGCGGCCGCATCTACGTCTCCGCCGCCGGCGATCTGAGCGTCGACGGCCAGCTCAGCGCCAGCGGCAGCGAAGATTGCGGCGTCACCGCCTGCATCGATCTGGAAGCCAACGGCGCCCTCAGCGAGACCGCCGACGGCGCGCTCCTGGGCGAAAGCCTCTACGCGTCGAGCAACAACGCCGATGTGACGCTGGACAACACGCAGAACGCCATCACCGGCGCCGTGCACCTGTATTCCTATGACGGCAACGTGACCTTCGTCGATTCGTCCGGCTTCACCATGGAGGACGGCCAGGCCGACGGGACGTTCTCGATCACATCGGTGAACGGCGGCATCGATCTCGACAACACGATCACCGCCGGCGACACGCTGGCGATCACGGCGCATGACGACATCACCGAGAGCGAAGACGCCGATCTCGAAGCCGGCGGCCTCGCCGCCACCAGCAGCGACGGCAACGTCATGCTGTTCGACGGCTACAACGACATCACCGGCACGGTCACGCTCAGCGCCCATGGCGATGCCTGGCTGTTCAACGATGACGATACCGACATCGGCGAGAGCACGATCGGCGGCCAGCTCTATGTCGAATCCACGGGCGACGTGACGCAGAGCGGCGCGATCAGCGCCGGCAGCCTGGCGGTCCAGGCCGGCGACTTCGGGTGCGGCCCCGACTGCGGCGGCAATGTCACGCTGACCAACACCGGCAATACGATCGCGGGCGACGTCGTGTTCCTGGCGCTCGGCGACGTCAACTTCACCGACGCGGTCGGATTCAACCTGGGGAGCTTCGTCTTCCAGGACGTCGAGTACGAGAACATAGACCACACCTTGATCGGCGGCGAGCTGACGGCGACGGCGCTGACCGGCGGCATCACGATCAATGCCGGGGTCGAGACCGGCCTGAACGGGGGCTGCGGCTGCGACCCGACCCTGACCGCGGCCGGCGACATCACCGAGACCGCGGACGGCTACATCACCGGCTTCGACCTCAACGTCACCAGCACCGGCGGCCGCATTGTCCTGCTCGGCGACAACGATCTGGTCGGCACGGTCTCGTTCCAATCGGCGGGCGACGCGCTGTTCTACAACGACACCGACACCAATCTGGGCGCCAGCACCGTCGACGGCACGCTGTTCGTCTCGAGTTTAGGCAACGTGACGCAATCGGGCGCGCTCAGCGCCACCAACCTGGTCGTCGAAGCCATCGCCAGCGATTGCGGCTGCAGCAAGGGCGACGTCCTGCTCGACAACGCCGCCAACGCGATCAGCGGCAAGGTGGCGTTCGAAGCCGACGGCGACGTGACGTTCAAGAACACGTCCAGCTTCACCTTCCACGACATCACCATCGAGGATGTCGACAATACCTTCTCGACCCAGATCGGCGGCGGCTTGACCGCGACCTCGCTGAGCGGCGGCATCACCATCGACGGCGGCGTCTCGGCCGACTTCGGCAGCGATCCGACGCTGATCGCGGCCGGCGACATCGTCGAGACCGCCAACGGCTACATCACCGGCGGCAACCTCACCGTCACCAGCCTGGGCGGCGGCATCGCGCTCAACAGCACGGACAACCATCTGTCCGGCGTGGTGTCGCTGAACGCCCACACCGACGCGTCGTTCGCCACCGGCTACAATGTGTTGCTGGGCGCGTCCAACGTTGCCGGCGACCTGACCGTGCTGGCGCAAGGCGACATCGACATCGTCAGCTCGATCCAGAACGCTGGCAGCGGCGCCATCACCCTGGTGGCGGGCTGGGACGGCCAAGAGGCCATCGATTTCAGCATCCCGGGCACCTACGGCCTTGACGGCGGCTCCGTGAACCTGGGCGGCGAAACCGCCGACAACGTCTTTGTCGGCTCGGCGCACGGGACGACGCATGTCTACGCCGCCTCGCTCAACTTCAACGCCGGGCCCACCGACGTGCAACTCGGCTATCACGGCGCCGGCGGCGGCGACATTTTCGTCAACGTCACGCAGAACATCAACGGCATCGGCAGCAACTCCGGCAGCCATTCGCTGCAGCTCGGCAACGGCACGCTGACCAACGACGTCGCCGGCGACGTCACCGGCAACATCGTCCTCGATGCCGGCGGCCAGATCGTGTTCTTCTCGCAGCAGGGCGCCGGCTGGCTCGGCAACCACGCCGCCGCCGGCTACGGCGAGGCGGGCGACGTTACCGCGGTGTCGGTGACCGGCAGCTATTCGGCCGACTACATGCAGGCGGATCTGGGGACCTCGGCGGGGACCGGCGGCAATCTCTTCATCGGCTTCCGCGACAACGCCGAACTCGAAGGCTTCCGCATCGGCGGCATCGAATACAACAGCCCGCACCGGCTGGTCTTCGCCAACGCCGGCAGCCTCGACGTGCTCGGCGGCGTGATCAACCACGGCACGGGCGAAGTCACGCTGGTCGCCGGCTGGGACGGCCACACCATCGGCGGGGCGGCGCAGCTCAAGGCGGCGCACGCCTATGGCCTGAACAACGCCGTGATGAATGTCGGCGGCAACCATCATTACGAGTCGTTCGGCGGCTTCGACAACAACCAGTTCGAGAACGTCTCGGTCGGCTCGGCCGGCGGCCTCACCGCGATCCTGACCGGCGATCTCAAGATCGCGCCGGCGGCGGGCTACTACGCCCAGATCGGCACCCATGGCAGCACCGGCGGCGCCATCGACGTCGAGGCGACCGGCAATCTCAGCATGCAGGGCGGCACCGCGACGCACGATTACGCGATGATCGGCAACGGCTCGCTGAACGGCGACGTCACCGGCAACATTACCGGCAATATCGACATTCGCGTCGCCGGCTCGTCTTCGCTCGTCACCGCGCCGGGCAACGCCAAGGCGTGGATCGGCAACTACGCCGCGCCCGGCTATAGCGAGACCGGCAACGTCTTCTTCCAGACCGGCGATTTCGAGAACGCCGACGGCCTCGGCGCCATGGCGGCCTCGGCGCTGTCGGGCGGTGACGTCACGCTGGCGGTGACCAACTCGGGCGGCGAGATCGACGATCCGATCCTCTACAACAGCAGCCACAACCTCACCTTGCTGATCGCCGGCGGCCTCACCGTCGCCAATGCGATCCAGAACGGCGGCAACGGCGCGATCACCGTCGTCACCGGCTGGAACGGCACGACCTTCGACGCGGCGCATTTCGGCGACGCCGGGGTCTACGGCAACAACAGCGGCTCGCTGCTGATCGGCGGCGCCAACGCGGCCGCCGGCTCTCTGGTCGGCAGCCATGGCGGCGCGACATCGGTCTATGCCGCCAACGTGACGCTCAGTGCCCTGCACGGTCTGGCACAGCTGGGCTATCACGGCGGCGGCAGCGGCGCGGTGAACGTGACGGCGCTGAACAGCGTCTCGCTGTTCACGGGCGCCAACAATCTCGTCGCGCAGATCGGCAATGGCGGCACCGACGTCAGCGGCACCGTCGGCGGCGCGGTGAACGTGTCGAGCCAGAACGGCGTGTTCCTGACGGCGGCCTATCAGGGCAGCGCCGCGGCGATCGGCAATGTCGGCGGCCCTAACGCGTCGGAGAGCGGCAACGTCACGGTCAACACCCATGGCGCTGCACTGACGCTGACGGCGTCGGCCGGGGCCGCCAATACCCATATCGGCAATTGGACCAAGGGTGCCGCGAACGGCACGACTTCGGGCAACATCACGATCGATGGCGGCGCGATCAGCCTGATCTCGACCGGCGGGGGCACGAACCTGATCGGTAACGGCTTGCTTCAGCTGGCTACCCCAACGAGCAGCGTGAGCGGAAATATCCTGATCCACGCCGCCAGCTTCCTCGCCAGCGCGGACACAGGATTTGGGCAGTCCCGCGTCGGCAATCTCGGTATCGGCGCGGTTTCCGGGAACACCAGCATCTTCACCACCGGCGACTTCACGCTGACGGGCGACCACGGCCTGGTAAATATCGGCAACGTCTCTGCGGAGCAGGACGCCGACGGCAACCCGGTGCAGAGCCCGGTGACAGGCAACCTGCTTGTCCAATCCGGCGGTAAAGTCACACTGACGGCCTCGAACGGCGGCAATGCGCGCATCGAGATGGGTGGCACGGTGAACGGCACCGTCACGGTCTCCGCGGTGGGCGATATCGTGCTCAGCACCGGCGCCCCGGGTGGCAATGGGACCGGCAGTCTCGCCTACATCGGCACACTGCTGTCGGGTAATGGCGGTGCGAACATTCTGGTCACCTCGACGGGCGGCAAGATCGAGCTCGACGCCAACGAGGCAGGCAGCCGCGTTCAGATCGGCAATTCGCAGAACGGCACGCAGAGCGGCGCGTTGACCGGCACGGTGACCGTGTCGGCCACCAACGCCAGCAATGGCAACATCATCCTCACGGCGACCGGCGCGAGTTCTCGGTCCCAGATCGGAAATTCCGCCGATTCCGGGGAAACCGTCGGCGGCGATGTCAGTGTCGTGGCCGGCAATGTGCTCAACTTCGGGGCCGGCAATGTCCTGATCGGCAACAGGAACAGCAATCCGCAGGGCGACGGCACCGTGCCGGCGCCGTTCACCGGCAACGTCACGCTCAGCGCCTTCTCGGTCGCCGGCAACATGGCGCCATCGCTGGTCAACGACCTGTCGGGCGGCGACGTGCTCGTGAAGGTGTTCGGACCGTCGTTCACTTTTGGCGGCGCGCTCGCCTACAACAGCAGCCATGTTCTCTCGGTCCTCGCGGCAGGCAACATCGCGGTGGCGAATTCGGTCCAGAACGCCGGCGCGGGCGCGATCAACCTCGTCGCCGGTTGGAACGGCACGACGACCAATGCGGCGCATTTCTTCGACGCCGGCGCGTTCGGCAACAACAATGGCAGCATCCTGATCGGCGGCGCCGGCGCGGCGGGCGACGTCGCGGTCGGCAGCGCCGGCGGCCCGACCCTGCTTGGGGCCAAGGACATCACGCTCGCCGGCGTCAATGGCTATGCCCAGCTCGGCTATCACGGCGCGGCGGGTGGCTTGCTCGGCCTCAACGCGCTCGGCGCGGTGTCGCTAAGCGGCGGCGCCAATGCCGCGCTCTATGCGCAAATCGGCAACGGCACGACGTTCGGCTCCAACGCCGCCGGCGGCGACGTCTCCATCGCTTCGGCCTCCATCGCCGACAGCGCCAACGGCGCCGTCACCGGCGCCACGCTCAAGCTCGCGGCCAATAGCGGCAATATCGGCGCCAGCGCCACGGCGCTGCGCATCGCGTCCAGCAGCCTGCAGCTGACGACCAATGGCGGCAGCGTCTTCCTGACCTCGCCCAATGGCGGCGTGAGCTTCGGCGGCACCGGCGTCAACCTCGGCGGCGGCAATCTGACGCTCGCCGCGGCCGGCGCGATCACCCAGACGGCGGCGATCCACACCGCCCAGACCAGTCTGACGACGACCTCGGGCGACATCACGCTGACCAACGCCGACAATGGCTTCGGCGGCTTGACGATCGCGACGCCGGGCAGCGCGACGCTGACCCATTCCTCGCTCTTGACCATCGCCAGCGCCAATATCGGCGGCACGCTGACGCTCAACGCCGGCACCGCGATCAACCAGTCCGGCGCCATCGTCGCCGCCAGCCTGAACGCTTCGGCCGCTAACGGCACCATCGTTCTCAGCAACGCCGGCAACAGCTTCGGCACGCTGGCGCTGACCACCGCGGCGGGCAACGACGCGACCGTCGCCGATTCGACAGCGGTCGTCCTCGCCGGCGCCACGGTCGGCGGCAAGCTGACCTTGTCGGCCGGCGGCGCGATCACCCAGAGCGCCGCGATCCACACCGGCCAGCTCAGCCTGGCGACGACCGCGGGCGACATCACCCTGTCGAATAGCGGCAATACCTTCGGCGGCGCGACCATCGCCACGCCGGGCAATGCGACGCTGGCGCATGCTTCGCTGCTTTCCATCGCCGGCGCCAATGTCGGCGGCACGCTCACGCTCAACGCCGGCACCGCGATCAGCCAGCAAGGCGCGATCGTGGCGGCGAGCCTGAACGCTTCGGCGGCCAACGGCACCATCGTGCTCGGCAATGTCGGCAACAGTTTCGCCACGCTGACGCTGCACACCGCCGCCGGCTTCGACGCGGCCGTCGCCGATTCCACCGCCGTCGTGCTCGCCGGCGCCACGGTCGGCGGCAAGCTCAGCCTCACCGCCGGCGGCGCGGTCAGCCAGAGCGGCGCGATTGCCGCCAACGGCCTCTCCGTCTCGACGGCGTCGGGCGCGATCACGCTCGCCAGCGCCGCCAATGCGGTCTCCCAGCAGGTCGCGCTCAACAGCGCCGGCGCGCTCACCTTCGCCAATTCGCTGAACACCACTTTCGGCGTGCTTGGCGCTGGCGGCGACGTCACGTTGCTGTCCAAGGGTGGAATCACGTTCCTGTCGCCGCTGCAGCTCAACACCAGCAACATCACCGCCGTCGCGGGCTGGGACGGCACCAGCACCAGCGGCTTCGGCAATAGCGGCGTCTACGGCAACAGCAATGCCGGCATCCTGATCGGCGGACCCAACGCGGCGGGCAATGTCGCGGTCGGCTCCAAGAGCGGCACGACGTCGCTCTACGCCGCAAACGTCATCCTCGGCGGCGCCCATGGCTACGCCCAGCTCGGCTATCACGGCGCCGGCGGCGGCACCATCCTGGTGCGCGCGCTGCACGACCTGACGCTCAACGGCCTGACCGGCTACGCCATGGTCGGCAACGGTTCGCTGAACAACGACGTGACCGGCAACGTCACCGGCGACATCGACGTCCAGATCGGCGGCACGGCTTACTTCAACGGCGGCGGCGCCAACGCGCTGACCTGGTTCGGCAACGTCGCCCATTCCGGCAGCGAAACCGGCAACGTCATTTTCGTTGGAACCGATACCGACGGCACCCAGGATCTGGGCGACTTCGTCGCCGCCGATCTCGCCGGCGGCGACGTCACCGTCGGCCTCACCGGCACGAACGATCACAAGGCGGACACGCAGGTCACCTATAACAGCAGCCACACGCTCAACATCCTGACCGCCGGCAACTTCATCATCTCCGGCGCGATCCAGAACGCCGGTTCGGGCGCGATCAACCTCGTCGCCGGCTGGGACGGCCACACGCTGAGCGCCGCCTCCTACGGCAACGCCGGGGTCTACGGCAACAACGGCAAGGGCGTCCTGATCGGCGGCGCGTCCGCCACCGGCAACGCCGCGTTCGGCAGCGCCGGCGGCCAGACGTCGGTCTACGGCGCGGCGCTCGCGCTGCAGGCCGTCAACGGCTACGCCCAGCTCGGCTTCAACGGTCACGGCTCGGGCGCCATCCTGGTGAAGGTCCTGAACGGTGTCAGCCTGACCGGCGGTGGCAGCGCCGGCCGCTTCGCCCAGATCGGCAATGGCGGCCTTGGCACCAGCGGCAACAATTCCGGCGCCATCACGATCTCGGCGGGCGGCGACCTCACCATGACCGGCGGTGCCGGCAGCGAAGCCTATGTCCAGGTCGGCCATGGCGGCGCCGAGTCCAACACCGGCGCCAACGGCTACAGCAATGTCGCGCCGATCACCGTCACCGCCGCCAACGTCGTGCTCAATGCCGGCGCCGGCACCGCGGCCTATGTCCAGATCGGCAATGGCGGCTACAAGGCGGGCCTCAATCTCGCCGGCGGCACGGCGCTCAATGGCGGCGACATCACCATCACCTCCGGCCATGCCGTGAGCCTTCAGGGCAACGGCGCCGACGCCTACGCCATGATCGGCAATGGCGGGGGCCTCAGCAACTTCAACGCCGCGGCGTCGGCCGGCGGCACCGATTCGGGCAACATCGTCGTCCACGCGCCCAACGGCGCGGCGGGCGCGGTGACGCTCGCCGCCGGCGCCGGCGCCGACTCCTTCGTCCAGATTGGCAATGGCGGCTATGGCGCCAATTCGGGTCCCACCACCACAGCCGCGAACTTCTTCATCACCGGCGACGTCTCGGTGACCGACCTGGCGCTCAGCGGCGGCAACAGCGGTCCCAACTCTTACGCCCAGATCGGCAATGGCGACGCCTCGCACAACTCGGTCGCCAATGTCAGCGGCAACATCACGATCGACGCCAACGGCCAGATCACCTACACCACCGGCACGGCGCTGCATTCGCAGGCCACCATCGGCAACTTCACCGGGCTGGGCACGGTGAGCGGCCAGGTCAGCGGCGCCGTTCCCGCGCCGCCGCCGGAGATCGTCAACGATCCGGCGGTGATCGGCGTGGTGGTGAACAACACCGCGAATAACGGCTCGAACAACCACAACCCGATCACCACGATCCAGACCTATGTGATCCCCGACCAGCAGGGCGGCGGCACCGGCGCCGCCAACGTGCAGGCTTACACGCCCGGTCCGCTCGCGACGCTCGAAGGCGACGGCGACGACAAGAACGACTCTGATCACGCGACGGTGGTGATCGCCGACTCGCTCGACGGCGCCAAGAAGGCCGGCTCGCAGAGCCTGCTGGGCGGCATGCTGAAGGCGAGCGCCGGCGGCACCACCGCCTTCCACGCCGTCCCGCCCGCCGATCAGGACTTCTCCAGCTGGGGCAACGAGGCCTTGTGGCAGTGAAAACGACGCACCTCTCCGCCGCCCTCGGCGCCGCCTTGCTCCTCGCCTTCGCCGGCGCCGCGTCGTTCGCCGCCACCGGCACAACGCTGGGCCAGACCTTGACCGGCGAAAGCTGCCGGCTGTCGGACGCCGACATCCTGTGCGGCGACGGCGACGACGCTTCGGGCACGCTGCGCGTCTCGCAGCTTGCCGCCGACGTGCCGGCCGATTCCGCCGGCCGCCGCGCCGCGATCCTGGCCGGCGCGCGGGCGCTGCCCGGCGGCATCTCCACCCTGCAAGACATCGTCTGCGATCCGGCCCAGTGGGTCGGCGCCGCCGGCGGCGAAGCGGCGCTCTATCTGTGCAGCCTGCGCAGCAACAACTGGCCGCGCGTCGTGCTGGTCTCGGGCTCGGGCAGCACGCTGACCGCCGCCGAAGGCCTGCCGGCGATGCTTCCGGTCCTGGAAGCGGCGATCAAGCAGTCCGGCGACGGCAATGCCCGCGGCTGGGCCGCCGCCGCGGCACCGCTGGTCACCGCCAAATTGGGCGCCGGGGCGCTGCGCTTCGCCAGCTCCGATTTCACCGGCTACAAGCGCGCCGTCGAATCCGCCCGCCTCTATGGCGGCGGCGACAACTATGCCGGCGCCGAGAACGCCTACCGCCAGGCCCTCGACATCGAGACCCGGCTGTTCGGCGCCGACTCGCTCGCGGTCGGCGAGACCCTGGCCGAGCTTGCGCTGCAGGTCTCCAACCAGGGCCGCTTCGACGAAGCCGCCGCCCTGTTCCGCCGCGCCCAGCCGATCGTCGAAGGCTCCGCCAGCAACAGCGCGCGCGCCCGCCTCGCCTCCTATCAGGCGCTCGACGCCGCCAACCAGCGCCATTTCGCCGACGCGCTGACCTTCGCCAAATCCGCCACCGCGATGCGCCGTGCCGAGGTCGACGCCGCCAAGGCCGCTTCGGTGTCGCCGGACGCCAACAATGGCGAACTCACCGCCCCGGTGACGCTGGAAGGCGAGCTGGCGCATTCGCTGCGCATCGAAGCGGAGATGGCGCTGCGCCTGAACGACACCGCCTCGGCTCAGGCCGCCGCCGAGGAAGCGTTGTGGATCATCACCGAGGAGCCGGGCCTGCCGCTGTGGTGGAAGCCCGAGATGATCGCGCTGATGGGCGAGGTCAACGCCGCGCAGGGGCGCGTCGTCGTCGCCGAGCGCGACTTCATCGACGCGCTGACGCTCGACAAGAAGCTGTTCGGCGACACCGCGCCGGCGGCGCGGGCGCAGCTGCGGCTGGGCCGCTTCTATGCCGAGCAGCAGCTCTACGGCGCCTCGGTTGCCTCTTTCCGCGACGCCTTCGCGATCCTCGCCAAGGATCCGGTGGCGCGTTCGCAGATCGTCTCCGACCAGATCGTGCCCTTCCTCGCCGCCGCTTCGGCGCTCGGCGCCCAGGACCCGGCGCAGAAGGCGGCGCTCGACGCCGACATGTTCAAGGCGGCGCAGCTGGTCAACTCCGGTATCGCCGACCAGACCATCGCCCGCGTCGCGGCGCGCGAAGCCGCCGGCGACGCCGGCCTCGCCGCCCTGGTGC
>CAYXMO010000028.1:11851-18294 GCA_964465935.1 uncultured Rhizobium sp. | reverse complement strand
CTGGCTCTGGCCCATGCCGTCGCGGATCACCTTGCCGCCGCCGAATTTCACCTCCTCGCCATAGACCGTCCTGTCGTTCTCGATCTCGATGATGAGATCGGTGTCGGCGAGGCGCACGCGGTCGCCTTTGGTGGGACCGTAGATGCGGGCATAGGCGGCGCGGTCGATCGTGAAAGCCATCTATCGCCCTCCGTTCGCGGCGCCGGCGAGGACTTCACCGCAGCTCATCGGCGCCTCGGCGGATCGGGTTGTGAACGGTGACGAGCTTGACCCCGTCGGGGAACGTCGCCTCGACCTGGACTTCGTGGATCATCTCGGCGATGCCGTCCATGACCTGGCTGCGGACGAGCACCGATGCACCTTCCTGCATCAGCGCGGCCACGCTCTTGCCGTCGCGCGCGCCTTCGACGACGAAATCGCTGATCAGCGCGATGGCTTCCGGATAGTTGAGCCTGACGCCGCGCTCCAGGCGGCGGCGCGCCACCATCGCGGCGGTGGCGATGAGAAGCTTGTCCTTCTCGCGGGGCGTCAGGTGCATCAGATGCTCCACAGGCGCGGCATCGCCGCCGGCAGGCCGCCGGCGGCCGCGCGCAGATAGGTCCAGACCGCGGCATAGGCGTCGCGCAATTCCAGCGCGTTGCCTCCCAGGAAACGCACGATCAACAGGCCACGGAACGCCGCCGCGCCGATGCGCAGCGCCGGCGTCGAGGTCTGTTCCGCGAGCGCGCGGACGGCGTCCCGATGCTGCGCCGCCGCCGCGCCGGCGAAGATCAGCGTGCCATAGGCCCGCGCGCCGCCGAAGGTCGCCGGGTTCGCCAGCAGTTTTTCCAGATCGCCGTCCATGTGCAACGCATCCTTCCAGAGCAGCGCGCCGTCTTCGCCGCGAAATTCCCACGCGTCGTGCACCAGTCCGCTCTGCAAGGTTTCGCCGCGCGCGGTGCGGCCGAACACCAGGATGCCGCCGCCGACGAATTGCGCTTGCGGCGACAGGAAGACCTGCGTGCGGCGCCGCAGCCTTGCAGCGTCGAACAGGATGGTCTCCTGCGGCAAATATTCGAGCCAGGCGCCATCGCCGGCGCGCAGCTCCGTCTCCACCGTGCAGTCCTCGCCGCGCGAGCGGTAGACCTTCTCCGCCGCCTGGCCGATCAGCATCGCCCGCGCGCCCGCGTCGAGCGTCGCGGCGATGGCGAGCCGGTCGCCGCCGACCAGGCCGCCGGAAACGCAGGCGATGGCCGCCTGGAAAATGTCGCCGCGCACCGCATAGGGGAACAGAACCCGCAAGGGCTGCGCATGGTAGAGGTCGGCGAGCGCCGTGGTTCCATCGGCGGCGCGCTTGAGCACCAGCCGCACCGCGCCGCCGGCCGGCGCCGCGGCGGGCGCCTTGATCCAGGGGCCGTACGCGATATTGCTCACCGGCTTTTCGATCGCGTGCATGGCAAGGACGGTAGTGGAGGCCACCGGGCCTGACAACGCCGCGGCGCGGGCGCGAAGTGATCAAATCTTGTGCATTTGGTCCTCGACATTTTCGCAGGTTCGCCATAACAGATTGCGATGACGGACCTCTCCCGATTCATCGCCGGCCTGCCCAAGGCCGAACTCCACCTCCATCTCGAAGGCAGCCTCGAGCCCGAACTGATGTTCGCGCTGGCCAGGCGCAACAAGATCGCCATTCCATTCCCATCGGCCGAAGCGGTGCGCGCCGCCTACAGCTTCTCGAACCTGCAGGACTTCCTCGACATCTACTACCAGGGCGCGGGCGTGCTGCAGACCGAGCAGGATTTCTTCGACCTGACCGATGCGTACCTCAAGCGCGTCGCCGCCGACGGCGCGCGCCACGCCGAAGTGTTCTTCGATCCGCAGACCCATACCGCGCGCGGCATTCCATTCAGTGTCGTTGCCGGCGGCATGTTGCGGGCGCTGAAGCAAGCCGAGAGCGAGACGGGCATCACGTCGAAACTCATCCTGTGCTTCCTGCGCCATCTCGACGAAGACGATGCGATCGCCACGCTGAAATCCGCCGAGCCTTATCTCGACCGCATCGCCGGCGTCGGGCTCGACTCGTCGGAGCTCGGCCATCCGCCGTCGAAGTTCAAGAACGTGTACCGCGCCGCGCGCGAACGCGGGCTCAAGCTCGTGGCGCATGCCGGCGAGGAAGGGCCGCCGGAATATGTCCACGAAGCGCTCGACGTCCTGAACATCCATCGTCTCGACCACGGCAACCGCGCGCTGGAAGACGAGCGGCTGGTCAAGCGGCTCGCCGCCGAGCAGATGACGCTCACCGTTTGCCCGCTCTCGAATTTGAAACTCTGCGTCGTCAAGGACATGAAGGAGCATCCGCTGAAGCGCATGCTCGCTTCGGGCTTGCGCGCGACGATCAACTCCGACGATCCGGCTTATTTCGGCGGCTATCTCAACGACAATTACGACGCAGTGGCGGGCGCGCTCGGGCTGACGCGCGCGCAGCTGGTGCAGCTCGCCAAGAACAGCTTCCTGGGCTCGTTCCTGAGCGACACCGAAAAGGCGAAGCATGTGAAGGCGGTCGACGACTACGCCAACCAGGCCGGTTTGTAGTTCGTCGGGCACGCGTATTCCTTTCCGCACCGGATGATGGCGCTGGGCTCTGCTCGCTTTTGTGGGGATATGGGTGAATTGGTGCTTGGACCGACTCGGTTCAAGGAGGGTGCGAAAATAATTTCATCGCATCTGCATCCAACAGCGATTTCGCGCGCAGCCGCGCAGAGCGCGGCGTTTTTCGCGCGGGCGTGTGGATAGAGGTGCGATTGCAGTGCGGCGAACGATATTTTGTTGCGGCGTGAAAAAAGTTTTCTCGCCGCAACACAGGTGTCATGGCCCGCCGGAGTGCGGGCCACCCAGTTTGGCGTGAAGTGAGATGACGACGAATGGTCGGCGCTCATACTTGCGCGCATCGAGAAGACGTCACCTGGATGGCCCGCACTCCGGCGGGCCATGACAGTTCAGCAATGGAGAGCGCTATCTGAACGCCGGTTCGGTGAAGCTGCGCAGCTTGCGCGAGTGCAGCGTGCCGGCGCGGGCTTCTTCGCGCATGAACTCCAGCGCCTTGATGCCGATCTGCAGATGTTGCCCGACGCGCTCTTCGTAGAAGGCATCCGCCATGCCGGGCAGCTTGATCTCGCCATGCAGCGGGCGGTCGGAGACGCAGAGCAGGGTGCCGTAAGGCACGCGGAAGCGGTAGCCGTTGGCGGCGATGGTCGCCGATTCCATGTCGATGGCGATGGCGCGGCTCTGATTGAAACGCACCGCGAGCTCGTCGAAGCGCAGCTCCCAATTGCGGTCGTCGGTCGTCACCACGGTGCCGGTGCGCAGGCGCTCCTTCTGCACCTTGCCCTTGAGGCCGGTCACCGACTCGACCGCCTTGGCGAGCGCGAGCTGCACCTCGGCGATGGTCGGGACGGGAATGGCGAGCGGCAGCACACTGTCGAGCACGTGATCGTCGCGCAGATAGGCGTTGGCCAGAACGTAGTCGCCCAGGCGCTGGCTCTGGCGCAAGCCGCCGCAATGGCCGACCATCAACCAGACATGCGGGCGCAGCACGGCGAGATGGTCGGTCGCGGTCTTGGCGTTCGACGGACCGACGCCGATGTTGACCAGCGTGATGCCTTCGCCGTCGGGTTGCACAAGGTGATAGGCCGGCATTTGCGGCATTTTTGCCAAGGGCGGGGCGGTTGGTTCCTTGCCCTTCTCGGTGACGCGCATGCCGGGCTCGATGAAGCGCAGGGCGCGGCCCGCTTCGAGCTCTTTGAGGCCATAGCCGATGAACTCGTCGATATAGCGCTGGTAGTTGGTGAAGAGCACGAAGCTCTGGAAGCTCTCCGGCGTCGTGCCGGTATAATGGCGCAGCCGGTGCAGCGAATAGTCGACGCGCTCGGCGGTGAACAGCGACAGCGGGCCGTTCTCGTCGCCGCTCCAGCGCCTTCCGTCGACCACGGTGTCGTCGGCGGCGTCGAGACGGGGCAGGGGGAAGTGCTGCGCCAGCGCGATGCGTTGCTCGGCGTCCATCTGCGCCGCCGCGCGCTCGACCGCAAAGGTCAGCGGGATCGGCGTGGTGCTCTTGCCGACATAAAGCTCCGCCTTGTGATTCTGCAGCAGTAGGCCGAGCTGTTCGATCAGGTAGGAGCGGAACAGGCGCGGCGCGGTGATCGTCGTGCCGTAGAAGCCGGGGCGCGTCACCTTGCCGAAGGCGAGCGTGGTGGAGCGCGGCACCGAGTCGACCTCGATCCCGAGATAAGGGTAGACCGGATCGCGCGATGCTTTGTGCTTGCCCTTGGAGAACGCCTCGAAACTCTTCTCGATATCGGCGATCGCGCGGTCGTAGAGATCGATCAGCCGGTCGACGACGTCATCGGCGCTTTCGCAGCGCACGAGATTGGTCGCCGGGACTTTTCCGAATTTCGGACCGTGGGAGGGGGTAGCCATCGCCCCTTCTAAAGAAAGGAAGTCCCGACGGGAAGAGGGTCAAGGCCCAGATGCGCCGCGACCGACTGGCCGATGTCGGCGAAGGTGCTGCGCTCGCCGATCGGCCCCGGCGCGATGCCCGGACCGAAGGCGAGGATCGGCACGTATTCACGGGTGTGGTCGGTGCCCGGCCAGGTCGGATCGCAGCCGTGATCGGCCGAGAAGATCGCCAGATCGCCGGGGCGCAGATTGGTCTGCAGCTCGGGGATGCGTCTGTCGAACGACTCCAGCGCGCCAGCATAGCCGGCGATGTCGCGTCGGTGGCCGTAGAGCGTGTCGAAATCGACGAAGTTGGCGAACACGATGGCGTCGTCGGGTCCGGTCTTCACCAGGTTCATCATCGCGTCGAACACTTCGTCGTTGCTGAAGGCCTTGACGTAATGGGTGATGCCCTTGGCGGCGAAGATGTCGGAGATCTTGCCGATGCCGTAGGTCGGCCTGCCGGTGGCGGCGTAGCGGTCGAGCAGGGTCGGCGCGTGCGGCGGCATCGCGTAGTCGTGACGGTTGCCGGTGCGCTTGAAGTCGCCAGGCTTCTCGCCGACGAAGGGCCGCGCGATGACACGGCCGATGTTGTAGGCGTCGACTAAGCCGCGCGCGATGTGGCAGTGCTCGTAGAGCCGGTCGAGGCCGTAATGGGTCTCGTGCGCCGCGATCTGATAGACCGAATCCGCCGAGGTGTAGACGATCGGCTTGCCGGTTCGGATGTGTTCGAGGCCGAGATGGTCGATGATCTCGGTGCCCGACGCATGACAGTCGCCCAGGATGCCGGGCACGCCGGTCTTCGCGACGAAGGCCTTGGTCAGTTCGGGCGGGAAGCTCGGCACCGTCTTGGGGAAGAAGCCCCATTCATAATCGACCGGCAGGCCCATCATCTCCCAATGGCCGCTTGGCGTGTCCTTGCCGAGGCCGAGTTCGGCGGCGTAGCCATATTTTCCTACGATCTGTTTGGGCGCCGCGACCTCGACCGCGGCGTCAGCCTGCTGCGCGGCTTTGCCCAGCCCCAGCGCGAACATGTTGGGCAGGTCGAGCGCGCCTTTGCGGCCGTCCTTGCGCGGCAAGCCTTGGGCGCAGGCGCGCGCGATGTGGCCGAAGGTGTTGGCGCCGGCATCGCCGAAGCGCGCCGCATCGGGGGCGGAGCCGAGGCCGAAAGAGTCGAGAACGCCGATGATCGCGCGCACGGGCAGAGGTCCAAGATGGGGTCCAAGAAGGGTCGGCGCGCAGCGTACAGATTTGTCGCGCGCTACGGAAATATATAGTTCAGTCCAGAGGCATATCGCTTGGGACCGACCGCATGGCCAACCCCTACGCCCAAGACGTCGCGCGCGGCATCGCGGCGCTCAAGGCGAAGTTCCCGAACGCGTTTCCCAAAACGGCGTTGATCCTGGGCAGCGGATTGGGGCCGCTCGCCGACCGCATCGAAGCGAACAGCGATGTGTCTTATGCCGATATTCCCGGCTTTCCGGTGCCGTCGGTCGACGGCCACCACGGACGGCTGCGCATCGGAACGCTCGCCGGACACGCCGTGGTCTGCATGCAGGGGCGCCTGCATGCCTATGAAGGTCATCCCGCGCAAGCGCTGGCGACGCCCATTCGCATCCTCAGAGGCATGGGGGTCGAGCGGCTGATCCTGACCAACGCCGCCGGGGGCCTCAGCCTCGACAAGCCGGCGGGCACGCTGATGATCGTCAACGACCACATCAACCTGTCGGGCCAAAATCCGCTGATCGGGCCTAACGATCCTGCGATCGGCCCGCGTTTTCCCGATATGTCGCGCGCCTACGACCCCGACTTGCGCGCCCGGCTGCGCGCCGCGGCCGCGCTGGCCGGGGTGACGGTGAGCGAGGGCGTCTACGTCTACACGCTAGGTCCCAATTTCGAGACCCCGGCCGAGATTCGGATGTTCGCAGCTCTGGGCGCCAATGCCGTGGGCATGTCGACGGTCCCCGAAT
>CAYXMO010000028.1:0-11751 GCA_964465935.1 uncultured Rhizobium sp. | reverse complement strand
GCCAATGCCGTGGGCATGTCGACGGTCCCCGAATGCCTCGCGGCGGTTCATTGCGGCATGAAGGTCGCGGCGCTGTCGCTGATCACCAATCTTGCCGCCGGCCTGGCGCCGGACGCTTTGACGCACCACGAGACGCTCAGCGAAGCCTCCAAGGCTTATGGCCGAGTCGAGGCCTTGCTGACGGCGTTTTTCGCAGGGCTTGCGGAATAAGATTTCGCAGTTGCAGCACAAATTGGCCGAATGTGTTTCCAATCCTCCGCAAGGTATCGAAGCCTGCTGCAGCAGCGCCTCGCGGGTGCAAAAGAAATCCCCATAATGTTGGGTTTCTTACCAGCGTGACATATTCCACACGCAGGTGGTCGCAAATCTGCAAACTCGGCCCAATAGATTGACGGCGCTAAGGGCGGGGTGACAAATTATTGCGAACGCGAACGCGGACTAACCGCCACGCTTCGCAGCGTTTTTTGGGGACCTAGCAGATAGCGACCGTGCAGCCGCGTGTCATGACGCGGTTTTCATCTCGTGAGGGGAAAGCAATGACAATTCGTACATCCAAGACTCTTCTGATGGGCGCGACGGCGCTCAGCCTTGCCGCGCTGGCCGGATCGTCCGCCTACGCCGCATCGACCGGCGACCAGGCCGTCGAGCTCGTGACCGTCACCGCGGCGCGCACCAGCGCGACCGGTCTGCTCCCCGACGAGCACATCTCCAAGCAGCGTTCGACCATCACCCAGGCGTTCCTCGACACCCAGTCGCCCGGCCAGACGGTGTTCCAGGGCCTCAACATGGTTCCGGGCCTGAACTTCACCAACACCGACCCCTACGGTTCCTCCGGCGGCAACATCCGCCTGCACGGCATGGACGGCGCCCGCATCTCGTTCACCTGGGACGGCATGCCGCTCAACGACACCGGCAACTACGCGATCTTCACCAACCAGGTGGTCGATCCCGAGCTCGTCGACTCTGTCGTCGTGAACCAGGGCACCACCGACGTCGACACCCCGACGGCATCGGCGGTCGGCGGCGTCATCGGCATCCAGACCACCAAGCCCGCCGACGAGATGCAGGCGCTGATCGACGCGTCCTATGGCAGCTTCAACCAGAAGCGCGGCTTCGTCCGTCTCGACACCGGCACCTTCGGCCCGTGGGACACCAAGGCGTTCGCCAGCTACTCGTATCAGGACTACGACAAGTTCAAAGGCCCGGGCCATCTGCAGAAGCAGCAGATCAACGGCTACATCTACCAGGATCTGGGCGCCGTCGGCTTCATGTCGATCGGCTTCCACTACAACCAGAACCGCAACAATTTCTACAACAACCCGAGCTATCTCGGGGTCAACACGCAATTCGCCTACCCGCACAGCGTGGCCATTCCGGGCGGCGCGCTTGCCGCCGTCGGCGACCAGTACGCCTTGACCAACATCGCCTCGCCGAACGTCGCCCTTGACGTAAATGGCGACTACACCGGCGTCACCCCGACCAGCGGCATCCCCGACGCGCGCGGCTTCGGATTGAAATTCGACGAAGCGGCGGCTTGCAGCTCGATCACCGCCGCGGTCGCCGGCACCGCCGATGTCGGCGCCACGGCGAATAACGGCACGACCGCCAAGTGCACGGACTTCTACAAGGTCCGCATCAATCCGTCCGACACCGGCAACATCCGCGGTTCGTCGCTGTTCCACATCACCGACACGGTCTCCGTCACCTTCGATCCGAGCTTCCAGTACGTGCTCGCGAACGGCGGCGGCATCACCGTCATCAACGAACAGGATCGCCGCCTCAAGGGCACGTCGGCGGCAGCGGGCCGCGACCTCAACGGCGACGGCGACCTGCTCGACCAGGTCCAGCTCTACACGCCGAACAACACCAACACCCGGCGTTACGGCCTTTCGACGTCCGTGATCTGGGCGCCGAGCGACAACCACGTCTTCCAGGCCGCCTATACGTTGGACTGGGGTCTGCACCGCCAGACCGCCAACTATGCGACCTTCGACCAGGTCACCGGTCCGTTCGATCCCTTTGGCGGCCTCAAGGACGCGACCCATCGCGTGGTCGGCGCCGACGGTTCGGCGCTGCGCGGCCGCGACCGCAAATCCTACGCCATCCTGAACCAGTTCTCGGCGGCATATGAAGGCAAGTGGTGGGACGACACGGTGCGGTTCAGCCTCGGCCTGCGCCTGCCGTTCCTGGAGCGCGATCTCAACCAGAACTGCTATATCCAGGCCACCGGCAACTTCACCCAGATCACCCCCGGCGTCGGCTTCCAGTACTGCACCACCGAAGCGCCCAGCGCCGTCGCGGCCGACGGCACGGTGACCTTCACCGGCGTGACCACCGGCGGCATCGTCGCCACCGGCAACGCCCGGTTCACCCCGCCCGGCCACAAAGTCGTGCGCTACAACCGCCTGCTGCCGAACCTGGGCATCACCTACCAGCCCTGGGGCGAGGCGCATCAGTTCTTCTTCGCCTATGCCACCGAACTGTCGGCGCCGCGTACGGACAACCTGTACAATGGCGGCCTCGTCGGCGGCGTGTTCAGCAGCTTCGCCACGGTCGCGCCGGAGACTTCGGCCTCCTACGACCTGGGCTATCGCTATCACGGCGAGGACATGCACGCCTCGATCACGCTGTGGAACACCCAGTTCAAGAACCGCATCGTGAGCACCTTCGACCCGGCGCAGGGCATCAGCATCGACCACAATATCGGTCCGGTGAACATGGACGGCATGGATCTCGAAGCCGGCTATGACGTGGACGAGGACTTCAACCTCTACGCCACGGGCTCCTACCTGAAGACCCGCGTCGTCAACGACCTGGCGATCGGCACGACGGCGCTGTCCACGCTGCCGGCGCCGTTCTACATCTCCGGTGGCGTCGCCTTTGCGCCGACCAAGGGCAAGCAGTTCATCGAATCGCCGAACTACATGGCGACGATGCGGGCCCAGTATCACATCTGGGGCTTCCGTATCGGCGTCGACGGCAAGTTCGTGGGCAGCCGCTATGCCACCGAAACCAACGACTACAAGGTTCCGAGCTACTTCACGGCGAACGCCGACGTCACCTACGACCTGGGTGAGCTCGGCTGGGACCAGTCCTACATCAAGTTCAACGTCTCGAACATCTTCGACGCCCAGTACTTCAGCAGCGTCGCGACCTCGCGCACCTGCTTCACGCCTTACGCGCTCACGGTTCCGGGCTGCACCAGCTATCCGCTGCTGTCGGTCGGTTCGCCGCGGACGTTCCAGGTCACGCTGCGCTCGGTGTTCTAAGAGCCAGAAAATCGCGTTCCAAGGGCCGGCCCGGGAAACCGGGCCGGCCTTTTTCTTTTGTAACGCCTAGAAGCATTGGCCGCGGGCCGGCGTTGCGGCTAGCGTCGCTCCCGGGACTTTGCTTGGGAGCACGCCATGCGCCGCCTTCTCGCCGCCGCTACGGCGCTTTGCCTTCTTACGCCGGTTCCGGCGCTCGCCTGGGGTTCGGCCGGACACCGCATGATCGGCGAACTGGCGGCCAAGAACCTGCCCGAGGACATGCCGGCCTTCCTGCGCAGCCCCGAAGCGATCGCCGCGATCGGCGAGTTCGCGCGCGAGCCCGACCGCTCGCGCGGCGCCGGCCAGATCCACGACGCCGAACGCGATCCGGGGCATTTCGTCGATGCCTCCGACGATCTGACCGTCCTGGGCGGGCCGCCGCTGAAGGCCCTGCCGCCGACGCGGTCCGACTACGACACCGCGTTGCGCGCCGTGGGCGCGACGCAGTACAAGGCCGGCTATCTGCCCTATTCGATCGTCGACGGCTGGCAGCAGCTGCGCACCGACCTGGCGCTGTGGCGCGTCGACGCCGCCGGCGAGAAGGCCGCCAAGAGCGACGACGACCGCGCCTGGTTCACCGCCGACCGCCTGCGCCGCGAGCAGCTCACCATCCGCGATTTCGGCGTCTGGGCGCATTTCGTCGGCGACGCCAGCCAGCCGCTGCACGTCTCGGTGCATTACGACGGCTGGGGCGATTATCCGAACCCGGAGGATTTCACCAAGACCAAGGGGCTGCACTGGCGCTTCGAAAGCCGCTTCGTCAGCGCCAACATCAAAGAGAGCGACGTGGAGCCGCTGATGACGCCGCTGCGCGACTGCGCCTGCGCCATCGAGGCGCGCACCGCCGACTATCTCGTATCGACGCAGGCTTTCGTCGTGCAGGTCTATGTGTTCGAGAAGACCCACATGTTCGACGGCAGCGACGCCGACGCCAAGGCCTTTGTCGCCACCCGCCTCGCCGCCGGCGCGGCGGAGCTGCGCGACATGGCGATGGCGGCGTGGATCGACAGCGACAAGATCAAGATCGGCTATCCGGCCAAGCCGGTGACCGATTTCGAGTCAGGCGCGGAAGACGCGCTGAAGATGATGCGGGGAGATGAGTAGGGAAGGTTAGAATTGGAAGCTCCAAGTCAAACTGTCATGGCCCGCCGGAGTGCAGGCCGTGACGCGTGTGGGTTGGGAGCATGGTGGGGAGGTGCGGCGGTAAGCAACCATCTGAATCTAAAAGGAATTTTCTGATCCGCGCGCGAACGCCGGTGCGCCGCCCCGCAACCCGCCCAACGCTTTTCCCTTCGCCGATTGTCTGCTAACGGATGTTACCGCTCATTCGGAGAAATCGTTTTGGCGCAGAAGAGTGGTCGACGCGGCAACAATGTCGTGACCATCCATGAAGTGGCGCGCCATGCCGGCGTCTCGCCCATGACGGTCAGCCGCGTCGTCAACGGCGAGAGCAATGTGCGCGACTCGACGCGCGCCAAGGTCGCCGCCTCGATCAAGACACTGCACTATTCGCCCAACCTCGCGGCCCGCAGCCTGGCGAGCGCCAATGCGGTGCGCGTGGGGCTGCTCTACTCAAACCCGTCGGCGGCCTATCTCAGCGAGTTCCTGGTCGGCAGTCTCGAACAGTCGTCGCTTTCAGGCTGCCAGCTGGTGATCGAGAAATGCGACGGTCCTGACAGTGAGCGCGCCGCGATCGAGAAGCTGGTGCGCACCGGCGCCGACGGCGTGATCCTGCCGCCGCCGCTCTGCGACTCCGAAGAAGCGCTCAACGCCGTCGCCGATGCCGACATTCCGGCGGTCGTCGTTGCCACAGGGCGCCCGGCGCCGGGCCTCTGTGCCGTCAGCATCGACGACTTCGAAGCGGCGCGTTCGATGACGCGGCGGCTGATCGCGCTCGGCCATTCCCGGATCGCCTTCATCATGGGCCACCCCAACCAGACCGCGAGCGAGCAACGCTATCGCGGCTTCGTCGCCGGGATGGAGGAGGCCGGGCTGACGCCCGATCCCAAGCAAGTGGCGCAAGGCTATTTCACCTATCGCTCCGGCCTCGACGCTGCCGAGAAATTGCTGCGGGCGCCGAAGAAGCCGACCGCGATTTTCGCCAGCAATGACGACATGGCGGCGGCCACGGTGGCGGTGGCGCACCGCATGGGGCTGGACGTGCCCCGCGACCTGACCATCGCCGGCTTCGACGACACGCCGCTGGCGACCACGGTGTGGCCGGCCCTGACCACGGTGCGCCAGCCGATCGCCGAGATGGCGCGCGAGGCGGTCAAGCTCCTGCTCGAGCAAATCCGCCGCAAACGCTCGGGTGCCGACGAGCAGCCGGTCCAGAAACTCCTTGAATTTACGCTCATTCCCCGCGAATCGACCGGCCGGCTCAGCGCCGAGCGCCGCTAACCCAGCCCGCGTCCCACCCTTGACAGTTTTGGCCCTGGCGTGTGTTGGTAGCGCAACCAAAGACGAGAGCGCCGGGGCGGGCGCCGGGTGGGATGCTGGTATGGATCGCTTTTTCGAGCAGGCCCGGTGATGACGGATTTTCTGCCGCGCGACTGGCGTGAGGCGACGCTGGTCGGCCGCCTGGAGCTCGGGCACGGCCCGACGCCGGTGGTGGTGACGGGCGGAAGGGTGCTCGACGTCTCGCAGTTCGCGCCGACGGTGTCGGCGCTGCTCGACGGCTGGAGCGGCTCGGCGGCGGGGCGCGACCTGGGCGAAGTCGCCGATCTCGGCCTGAAGCCGGCCTGGGACGGCGCCGGCGCCGCGCGCCTTCTGGCCCCCGTCGACCTGCAATGCATCAAGGCGGCCGGCGTGACCTTCGCGGTCTCGGCGGTGGAGCGCGTGATCGAAGAACGCGCCCGCGGCGACGCCGGCAAGGCGCAAGGCATCCGCAACGCGCTGAAGGACCGTGTCGGCGCCGACCTGCGTGCCGTCAAGCCCGGATCGCCCGAAGCGGCGAAGCTGAAAGCGGCGCTGATCGCCGACGGGCTATGGTCGCAATATCTCGAAGTCGCGATCGGACCGGACGCCGAAGTGTTCACCAAGGCGCCGGTGCTGTCGTCGATGGGCTGGGGCGACTATGTCGGCATCCGCTCCGACTCCGACTGGAACAATCCCGAGCCCGAGATCGTCATCGTCTGCAACCGCCACGGCACGGCGGTCGGCGCGGCGCTGGGCAACGACGTCAACCTGCGCGACTTCGAGGGACGCAGCGCGCTTCTTCTCGGCAAGGCCAAGGACAACAACGCTTCGTGCAGCATCGGGCCGTTCATCCGCACGTTCGACGACGGCTTCACGATGGATCATGTGCGCCAGGCGGTTCTGGAGCTCGAGATCGTGGGGCCGGAGAACTACCGCCTCGAAGGCCGCTCGACGATGGCTGAGATCAGCCGCGACCCGCTCGATCTGTGCAAACAGGCGATGAGCGAGCATCAATATCCCGATGGCTTCGCGCTGTTCCTCGGCACGCTGTTCGCGCCGACCCAGGACCGCGACGCGCCCGGGCGCGGCTTCACCCACAAGATCGGCGACGTCGTGCGTGTTTCGACGCCCAAGCTCGGCGTGCTGGAGAACAAGGTGACGACGTCGAAGGCGGCGACGCCCTGGAGCTTCGGCGTCGGCGACCTGATGAAGAACCTTAGCAAGCGCGGCCTTCTGACATGACCGACACTCTTACCCATTTCATTGGCGGCGAGCGGGTCAAGGCGGACACGCCGCATGAGAGCCTGAACCCGTCCGACACGCGCGAGATCGTGGCGCGCTTTCCCGACGGCAGCGCCGCCGAGGTCGATGCTGCGGTCGATGCCGCGCGCAAGGCGTTTCCCGGCTGGTCCGGCGCCTCGCCGGAAGTGCGCGCCGATCTGCTCGACAAGGTCGGCGAGACAATCCTGGCGCGCCGCAACGACCTTGGAAAACTGCTCAGTCGCGAGGAAGGCAAGACGTTGCCCGAAGGCATCGGCGAAGTGACGCGGGCCGGGCGCATCTTCAAATATTTCGCCGGCGAGGCGATCCGCCGTCACGGCCAGAATCTCGACTCGGTGCGGCCCGGCGTCGAGGTTGCGACCTTCCGCGAGGCGGTCGGCGTCTTCGGCATGATCACGCCGTGGAATTTCCCGATCGCGATCCCGGCGTGGAAGACGGCGCCGGCGCTGGCCTTCGGCAATTGCGTCGTGCTCAAGCCTGCGGGCCCGACGCCCGCGACGGCGGCGGCGCTGGCCGACATCGTCTTCGAATGCGGCGCCCCCGCCGGCGTCTTCAACATGGTGATCGGGCGCGGCCGCGTCGGTGACGCCATCGCCAAGCATCCCGGCGTCGACGGCGTCTCGTTCACCGGCTCGCAGAGCGTCGGCTCGCAGGTTGCGATGGCGGCGGTGGCGCGCCAGGCGCGGGTGCAGCTGGAGATGGGCGGCAAGAATCCGCTGGTGGTGCTCGACGACGCCGATTTCGACCGTGCCATTACTTGCGCCCTCGACGGCGCCTTCTTCGCCACCGGGCAGCGCTGCACCGCGTCGAGCCGCATCATCGTGCAGGACGGCATCTACCAGAAATTCGTCGCGGCCCTGACCGAGAAGACGCTGGCGCTGACCGTCGGCGACGCGCTCGATCCGGCGTCCAAGATGGGGCCGGCGGTCAGCGACACCCAGCTCGAGCAGAATCTCGCTTACGTCGATATCGCGGTGAAGGAAGGCGGCAAGCTGACCGGCGGCGGCCAGCGGCTACGCTTAAGCAAGCCCGGCTATTACATGAGCCCCGCCGTCATCGCCGACACCCAGCCGAACGCGCGCATCAACAACGAGGAAGTGTTCGGCCCCGTCGCCTCGATCGTGCGCGTGAAAAACTACGAAGAAGCGCTCGCCGCCGCCAATGCCGGCGAGTTCGGGCTTTCCGCCGGCGTCTGCACCGGCTCGCTGAAATACGCGCGGCATTTCCAGCGCAACGTCCGCGCCGGCATGGTGATGGTCAATCTGCCGACCGCCGGCGTCGACTATCACGTCCCGTTCGGGGGACTGCGCAAATCGAGCTACGGCGCGCGCGAGCAAGGCTTCGCGGCCATCGAATTCTACACCCAGACAAAGACGGCCTATTCATGGGCCTGAAGGAAGCCATGTCGACAGCCATCTATCCGAGCTTGAAGAACAAGCGGGTCGTCGTCACCGGCGGGGCGAGCGGCATCGGCGCCGCCATCGTCGCCGCTTTCGCCAAGCAAGGCGCGCATGTGACGTTCCTGGACATTCTGGAAGGCGAGGCGCTGGCGCTCACCAAGTCGATCAACGGCGTGGCGCACAAACCGGTGTTCCACAAATGCGACCTGACCGACCTTGCCGCCGTCGCCGCGTTCTTCAAGGAAACCGGTGCCATCGACGTCCTGGTCAACAACGCCGGCAATGACGACCGCCACAAGCTCGCCGACATCACCCCGGCCTATTGGGACGAGCGCATCGCGGTGAACCTGCGCCACATGCTGTTCTGCGCCAAGGAAGCGGCGCCCGGCATGAAGAAGCGCGGCGGCGGCGCGATCGTCAATTTCGGCTCGATCTCCTGGCACCTGGGCCTTCCCGATCTGGTGATCTACGAGACCGCGAAGGCGGGGATCGAGGGCATGACGCGGGCACTGGCGCGCGAGCTGGGCGGCGACAACATCCGCGTCACCGCCGTGGTGCCGGGCAACGTCAAGACGCCGCGCCAGATGAAATGGTACACGCCCGAAGGCGAGAACGAGATCGTCGACCAGCAGTCGCTCAAAAGCCGGGTCGAGCCCGAGCACGTCGCCTCGCTTGTGCTATTCTTGGCCTCCGACGACGGCCGGATGTGCACCGGCCACGAATATTGGATCGATGCCGGCTGGCGATGAGTTTCTCCCAACCCGAATGCGTGTGGCCGGTCGAGACGATGCTGGGCGAAGGACCGCTCTGGGTCCCGTCCGAGCGGGCGCTGTGGTTCGTCGACATCAAGAAGCACCACATTCATCGCTTCGATCCCGCCACGGGCGCGAAGAAGACCTGCGGCACGCCCAGCAGTCCCGGTTTCCTGGCGGCGGACGGCGACGGTTTCATCGCCGGGCTGCAGGACGGGCTCTATCGCTTCGATCCCAAGGACGGCAGCTTCGCGCTGCTCCATCGCGTGGATGCCGACCGGCCCGGCAACCGGATCAACGACGGCGCCCATGACGTGCACGGCCGGCTGTGGTTCGGCACGATGGATAATGGCGAGGAAGCCGCTACCGGCTCTCTCTATCGCCTGGACGCCGGCGGCCCCAAGCGGATCGAGAGCGGCATCTGCATCACCAACGGCCCGTGTTCGAGCCCCGATGGCGGCACGTTCTACCACACCGATACGCTCAAGAAGGTCATCTACGCCTACGATCTGCAGGCCGATGGCGGCCTCGCGAACAAGCGCGTCTTCGTCACCATCGAGGACGGTGCCGGCTATCCCGACGGCTCGATCGTCGATTCCGAGGGTTGCGTCTGGGTCGGGCTGTTCGCCGGCTGGGCGGCGCGGCGCTATGCGCCCGACGGCAAGCTGATTTCCATCGTCCGCTTCCCCTGTGCCAATATCACCAAGCTCGCTTTCGCCGGGCCCCGGACGGTCTATGCCACGACGGCGTGGAAGGGGCTCGACGAAAAGGCGCGCGCGGCGCAGCCGTTGGCCGGCGGGCTGTTCCGCTTCGAGATCACCGGCTGACCGAGGTGTTCCCATGACCGAGCGCAAACCCGCCAGGCGGTTTCGCTCTTTGGACTGGTTCGCGGCGCCGGGGCGCAACGACATGGCGGCGCTCTATCTCGAGCGCATGATGAATTACGGCATGACGCCGGCGGAGCTGCGCTCGGGCCGCCCGATCGTCGGCATCGCGCAATCGGGCAGCGATCTGTCGCCCTGCAACCGCATCCATCTGGAGCTGGCGCGCCGGGTGCGCGACGGCATCCGCGACGCCGGCGGCATCGCCATCGAGTTTCCCACCCATCCCATCGCCGAGAATTGCCGCCGCCCCACCGCCGCGATCGACCGCAACCTCGCTTTCATGACGCTGGTCGAAATCCTGCACGGCTATCCGATCGACGCGGTGGTGCTGACCACCGGCTGCGACAAGACCACGCCGTCCGCGATCATGGCGGCGTCGCAGGTCGATATTCCCGCCATCGTGCTCTCTGGCGGGCCGATGCTGGACGGCTGGCACGAAGGCGAGCTGGTCGGGTCGGGCACCGTGATCTGGCGCAGCCGCCGCAAGCTCGCGGCCGGCGAGATCACCGAGGAAGAATTCATGCAGGCGGCGTGCGACTCGGCGCCCTCGGCGGGGCACTGCAACACCATGGGCACGGCTTCGACGATGAACGCGGTGGCCGAAGCGCTCGGCCTGTCGCTGCCCGGCTGTTCGGCGATTCCGGCGCCCTATCGCGAGCGCGGCCAGATCGCCTACGAGACCGGTAAGCGCATCGTCGAGATGGCGTATGAGGACCTGACGCCGTCGAAAATCCTGACCCGCGCCTCGTTCCTCAACGCCATCGCCACCGTCGCCGCCATCGGCGGCTCGACCAATGCGCAGCCGCATATCGTCGCCATGGCGCGCCATGCCGAGGTCGAGATTACACCCGCGGACTGGAGCGCCGCCTACGACATCCCGTTGCTGCTCAACATGCAGCCGGCCGGCAAGTATCTCGGCGAGCGCTTCCACCATGCCGGCGGCGTGCCGGCGATCCTGTGCGAGCTGCTTAAAGCCTGCCGCATCGACGGCAGCGCGCTCACCTGTACCGGAAAATCCATCGCCAGGAACATCGAAGGCCGCGACAGTCACGACCGCGAGATGATTCATGCCTATGACAAACCGCTGATGGAGCGCGCCGGCTTCCTGGTGCTGAAGGGCAATCTGTTCGATTTCGCGATCATGAAGACCAGCGTGATCTCCGGCGATTTCCGCAAGCGTTATCTGTCGCGGCCGGGCCACGAGAACGTGTTCGAGGGCAGGGCAGTGGTGTTCGATGGCTCCGACGACTATCACCACCGCATCAACGAACCGTCGCTCGGCATCGATGCCGACACGATCCTGGTGATCCGCGGCTCCGGCCCGGTCGGCTGGCCGGGATCGGCCGAAGTCGTGAACATGCAGCCGCCAGACACGCTGCTGAAGGCGGGCATCCAGAGCCTGCCGACTCTGGGTGACGGGCGGCAGTCCGGCACGTCCGACAGCCCCTCGATCCTCAACGCTTCGCCGGAAAGCGCGGTCGGCGGCGGGCTGTCGTGGCTGAAGACCGGCGACCGCATCCGCATCGATCTCAACGCCGGAACCTGCAACGCGCTGGTGCCCGATGTCGAGATCGCGGCGCGGAAGAAGGCGAGCCTGCCGCCGGTGCCGCAGTCCGCCACGGTGTGGGAGGAAATGTTCCGCGCCACGGTCGGCCAGATGGACGGCGGCGCGGTGATGGAGCCGGCGCTCAAATACCGGCGGGTGGCG